>JBHLND010000183.1:0-5945 GCA_048937485.1 Promethearchaeota archaeon | reverse complement strand
AACTTCGAGAACGATATCAAAAAGCAATGCGACCTGTCGGAACAGCTCTTGCAAAGACCGGAATAACTCCCAATATGATCACAGGTCTAACTGTTATCGTTGCGATGCTTTGCGCCTATGTCTTCTATCTAGGGGATCTTCTAATTGGCCTCGCGCTGATGATTCTCACAGTGATATTGGATATGTTTGATGGAGCTGTGGCACGTGCAGCGAATCTAGCATCCCCCTTCGGAGCCACATTTGATCATACACTGGATCGGTACGCTGAGTTCTTTTTCATGCTAGGATTAATGGCTGGCCCCACAACTATCCTCACTATTCCCTGGTGGCCTTTCACTCCGGGTGACACCTTCATTCCTTGGTTCTGGGGATTCTTCACCCTCTTTGGAATGATTATGGCGAGCTTTGCAAGGGCAAAAGCAGAATCTGTTGGAGGAATGGAGAGTTGCACTGTTGGAATAGCAGAACGTCAAGAGAAGCTCATCCTTACCATTGCTGGAATCCTGCTTCTCGCATTGCCATCAACTAACATCTGGATGGAATTCCTTTCCCTGCTGCCAATATCGGCATTGGAATTCTTTGTCGCCCTTGACATCACCAATATTCTCACTCTATGTATTGTGATAGCAGGAGTTCTCTCTCATATCACAGTGGCTCAACGACTCCACTACGCCCGAAAGGTAATTGGAGCATCTAGGGATGGTGACACCTCGAGTGTATGATGTTGTAGTGATAGGCAATCCTGCTTACAATGTTCGAACAGATGTTTCCGATCTAGATGCTGAGATGATCGTTACTAGCGGCAGCGTTTACTCCGCTGCTATTCTCGCAAAAGCAGACATTACGCAACTTGCGATTATTGGGGCCGTTGGAGAGAGATGCCGCGACCAGGTTATCACAGATATTGATCGTTTCAATATTCCTGAGCACTACCTAATCAATTCGAACGGGACAATCGAGGTTTCTTTGGGAAATGAAGGTGCCCAATCAGTTTCCTTACTCACTGCGATTACCGAGATAAGAATTCGTGATATCCCAGAGGAATTCCTGAATACGAATTATGTCATACTCAATCCTGTAATCAGGGAGATTCACATTGAGTTCATGGAATGGCTAAGCACATCAACAGACGCAAAGATTCTCCTGGATCCGCGATTTAGGAATGTAGGAAGTAATGGAAAAGCCTTGTATCTCACCGACCATCATATTGCAGAAGATGCACTCCAATTTGTCGATATCGTGAAACCAAACCACGCGGAATCCATCATAATGACTGGTGAAAAGGACCCTTTCTTAGCGGCTGAAGCCTTGGTTGAAGCAGGATGTGAAACTGCTATCATTACAATGGGTGGTGAAGGAAGTATAGTCTTTGATGGCTCGGATTTCTATTCCATACCCGCCCTTGACGGAAGACCTGTTGACACAACGGGTGCAGGTGATGCGTACTTTGCAGGCTTTGTCAAGCATCTTTTGGATGGATACCAACTTGCAGAGTGCGGCGCCTTTGCGTCAGCCCTAGCAGGTATGGTGATCCAGTCTCCTGCTGGACTAAACTTTGTCCTCAACCTCAAGGAAGTGTATCAAAGAAGTAGAGATATTTCCGAGGCCATCACAATTCGCTAGATTTTGGATCCAAATGGTTTCTTAGGACTCATCAGTGAGGTCGAAGACTCTTGACAATGTTACAGAGAGGAACTCCTTGGCATTCTTCATTGCCTGCCGCCCCTCCTCAGTGATCTCATAGTATTTCCTTGGCGAATCATCTGTTCGTTGACCCACAATCAAACCATCTTTTGTAAGCCTGTAAATGATTGCATAGCCGCTCACTGTTGCAGGAGAAAATCCAAAACGTTTTGTTACCAATTCCTTTATCTCATAGCCATAATGAGGTCGCTCTTGAAGAAGTCTCAAGATATACATCCAGAGCATTTCCTTTGTGAGCTTATTCTGAAGTCTTGCCATTGCTTTTGACTGTTCCATACCTGATTTGCTGGCTCCACGTTCTGACATTATTCTACCTTCCGTTCGAGCAGACCAATTATGGCTGCAATACAATGACTGCCGAGATAGCTTGTCCTTCCAAGCGATATGCGATAAATGCTACGGTCTGAGATAATAGCTAAGGACTCTTCGTTGTAGCCCTCATGATCGCCAATAAGTATAATGTGGCTAGATGTAGCGTCAAGCCCTGTGATCTTTGCAATTTCAATACCTGTTTCTTCTAGTGCCCATATCTTGGAATTAGAAGCGGCAAGTATCTCATCAATGTAATCTGCAAGTCCAGTCTCCTTCACAGCAATGTAGGATGGCGGACTGCCACTCAGAGCCCGCTTGATTTCCAAAGCCCAAAAGACCTCCCCTTGAAGGATGTTGGTTTCGGGACAATCTATCTCTAGAACCACTCGGTTGCCAATAATGGCGTCAACCTGTAACTTCTCTCTAGGCCAAGTTGTAGGTCCCCAGTCAAAGCAAGCCGCAAGAGACCTGCACAAGATGTCGATTCTTCTTCCCGAGCCCGGGAGATCTCTTACGTGAAAATGTTCATTGATAATGAGAGAAGGAAAGATGAGAGCAAATCGTAGCAGACCCTGTTGCCTAGCCATTTGGAGTACCATCTAGGTTGGTATTTCTTTAGTTCGTTGAAAGAGTTTCGCCCTGGAGTCTATCATGCTGAATTTTGATTTAGCCGCGCTTATTGGCAGTTCGACGCTCGGATGCTTGCCTGATCTGCACTTTTCCAGAGTGAACAGCACAGCTTACGCAGTAGTAGCTAGTCACTCTTCTTGTTTGAATGTAGCTGCCCTGCTGCCTAAGCTCACGAGCGAGCTGAGGATCCACAGCTGATACTCTCTTCGTGTATTTCTTGGCTTTATCAGCCGGAACGATGCGGCCACATTTGGAGCATTGAACAGTTCCGGATTTTCCCGAACTGCCTTTGCTGCGACCGCCGGATTTTCTCTTCTTTCCCAAGTCTGCTTTCCACCATTGTGGGTTCTTGGGTCCGCCTAGGCTGATGCGCTTAAAATGTTGTGCATCTACACTTGCTATAAATAGGATGAAATGGTTTCCAGGACCTTCTCTATAATCTCCTCATTAGCCATAACTAGCATCTCATGAATCTCCCTCTCAACTTGGTCTGATAGAGCTGGCTTTGGTTTTCCCTCTAGGCCGTCAAGGCTTCCATGGATTGAAGGTCCCAATGCGAATAGGCTGTAGCCTCCCTCAAGAGCCCAAAATGAGCCCTGAATGCCGAGCTTATCAACAAGATGATCGATGACTTTTCCGAGTTTCCAGAAGGTCCTGGAATCCACATCCATATTCCCTACCGGGTCTGCATAATGTGCGTCATATCCTGCTGAAACTGCAATCAAATCAGGCCTGTAACTCTCAATCGCAGGCTTAACAATCCGGTCGATTGCGACCGAGTAAGATTCGTCATGTGATGCTTCCATGAGTGGAATATTGATGTTGGTTCCCTTTCCTTCACCATGCCCTATTTCCTCATAGTGGCCAGTTCCGAAGTTCTCATAGTCATACTCGTGCAGCGATATGTATTGAACCGTGGAATCCGAATAGAAAATCTCAGCAGTACCATTCCCAAAGTGATTATCAAAATCAAGAATGGAGACTCGCTCAATCTCTTTTCTTGCAAGTGATCTCTTTACTGCAACTGCAATGTTGTTGAAATAACATAGGCCTCCGGGATTTGAGGTGGAGGCATGATGCCCAGGAGGTCTTACCAGGGCAAATGAATGTTTGACATAGCCTCCAGTGACTTGGTTCGATGCCTCTATTACGCCTCCCAGAGAGCGAAGAGACGATAGTAGGAGATCGGGGCTTGCATACGATGATTCGCCAAGATATCCGGTCCCTACTTCCGACATGATCCTGACGGTGTCGACCAAATATGCCGAGTGAACAAGCATTGCGTCTTCCAGATTTGCTGCCTTTGCACTTACTCTCTTCATCTCCGCTATTGTACCAGATCTCTGAAGATACTCCAGAGCCATCTCTGTCCTTAAAGGATTCTCAAAAGCCTCTATGTGTGGTTTTGGAAATGGCTGTCTATGTTCCCCAGATTCAGGAAGAGTAATGAATGCAGTTCTCTCATCTGGCAAGTTCTCTCACACTCTTGGCTTGTCTGCGTCATTAATAGACTCTTTCATCTGATGAGTAGGAAACCCTGGTTCTGCAGGCAACACATACTCCAAGATTACACGAAGCAGCTTGCTTGAAGTCGGGCCTGGGTTCTTCTTGAGTTTGAGGCCACCAATTTTGTGAGTGCAAATGAACTCACGAACCTCAACTTCTGCTGAGGTCTGTGACCGATGTCTTTTCGCCCATACATATCCATCCTCTTCGAAAGTCACTGAATGGCTCTTTCTAAAGGCTCTCACGGCATCATCCAACTCCAAGGGAGGCCCTCTGCTTGGAAAGAATTCTGGTATAGTCATTGACTCGACAAGAAATCCCAAGCTATAGGTTTCTTTCTCAAAAAACACCTCGAAGATCACATCGCCGAATCTCTTCTCTCCTGTTGGTTCACGGGAAATCTGAGACACCACTTGTCTGCCTAGCCTGTATAGCTTGTCTCTAAGAACTGTATAATGTGTTGACCTATCTGATTCAAACTCATATACTAGGGCCTTGCTTAGGAACCATTTCGGGAGTTCAGCAACTGGAATTGGTTTCTCCAGAATAAGGTTTCTCATACGGTCCCCATCAGTTTCCTCTATTGCCTTTAGAAATTCGGATGATAACAGTTTTAGTAGTCTATAAGACCTCCCATCGAAACTTGATGCAACATTTCTACTAGGATCTGTAGGATCAATGATAAAGACATAATCGTCTCTAAATGCTGGAATCTCTCTGAGATGTGAAACCAATCTGCTCTTCGGGTCCAAGGGCGTATGCTCAAGGTCTACGATTGCCCTTAATGCAGGGCGAAGGCCTCCTGTATTGATTATCAGCAATTCAAGTGCGTATCCTGTAAATCCCATCCGCCCCACCGCACATGTATCTGCATAAGTATGACTGGCTCGAACAAATGATTTCAGCATTCGTACATCATTTCTCTTCGCATCATCCAAATGTTGGACCACATACTCAGTATGATGAATCGTCCTATCCATGGCGCTGATTGGCCCCGACATTGCTAGCTCTCGGGCCGATAGCTCAAAACACCCAACAACATCGACATCGAATCCTTTGTATGAAAGAGAAAGATACGGGTGTTGGGAATACGTTTTCTGCACTCCCATTGGCTCAAGTACCGTTACTGCCGGCTCGAACCATTCCTCAACAAGACTATTCATGATTTCATCAACTTTAGAGGTTCTAAGCCCCATTTCCTCTTCCTGAATATTCTCATATTGCTCCGGTTTGAGGACTACAAAAATATCTAAGTCTGAAGCACCCCTAAGCTGCGTTTGTTTCCTCCCAGTTGACCCTTCTGCTTGAATCCGCGAATACCTGAATCCAGCTTTGCTGCCGTACATCGCCAGAGCCTCAGTTATTTTGGTGATCGCAGACTTCTGTTTGAGAATCTCCTCTTCAGTGGGCGTGATTGCTGCTAAGACGCTGTTTGTGAATTGCTCACTGATTAAATCGCCCAATATACCAACCTTGCAGATTCTCCAATCTTGCCGGCTATGAATCTTCGCCTTATTAGAATGGAAACTGATTTCTCCCCTAGGTTTAAAGCGATGGTACTGAACATGAACGTGACTCAAAACTCGTGTATTTCAAGGAGTCGCAGCCGATGCCAAGCCTTGTTCCAATCGCAATCACTATTCTTAGCTGTCAAAGCAAATACTTGTTCATCAAGAGGCGTAAGGCTCCATATGAGGGTCTTTGGAGCATGGTTGGCGGGAAGATTGGATTAGGCGAACACATTCAAGAAGCGGCCATTCGTGAGGTGAAAGAAGAAACGGGCGCAAGGGAAG
>JBHLND010000010.1:9067-25949 GCA_048937485.1 Promethearchaeota archaeon | reverse complement strand
ATCTCCGCAATGGAACTTGGGATGGGATTCAACTTATTCCCCAAGATTATGTTCTTACATAAGGGAAAACATTGGTTAACCAGTATGAGGGCTACGACTACATCGGATACGGCTATCAATGGTGGACTTATCCAGATCTTGGCGTTTACTATGCTTCCGGATTTAGGGGGCAACAAATCTTTGTTGCTCCAGAATATGACCTTGTTGTAGTAATCACATCAAGCTATCCGCCCTATGAGCCCAATCCCTCCGAGTCAATCTTCTATGAATACATAATGCCTGCCGTCGACAATGAATATAACCTTCTTGAAGGATTATACCTTCCTGGTCCCAGACTGAATGTTGTTCTTATCGGAATCGGGGCTCTCTTTCTTGCACCGCCATTGCTAGCTGCCATTGTTTGGTTACAAAGCAAAAAGCAGTTCGAAAAGGTGATTGAGTAACAATGGCTCTTGAAATTCCAGCATCAATAGTAGGGTACCTAGTACTTGCTATTCCCCTTATTGCCGTTTGCTTGATAGTTCTGATTCATCCCTGGCTCAAAAATGAGAGGGAAGGCAAATGGAAGAACTACGTCACATATCTCGTCCGTCCGTTGCCGCTAAAGAGCTTCAATCCCAGGAATTCTGGCGAGATGAGCGAAGCTGAACTCAAGGACTATAGGACGGACCAATTGGCTGTTCGCATTGCTATGGCATACATTGTCATTATCGTCTTCATTATTGCCTCTACGATTGGTGTCTTCTATTATGTTGCATCTGATATTCTCATTCCTGTCAGTCAGGGTAGTACGGGCCTTCAAGCAAGGATTAGTAGCATTCTAATTGCTACCCCCTTCAGCGGAGGATGGTATGGTGCCCTTCCCTGGTACACTAGCTATCCAACACCCCATTATACTATGGATCTGCTTCATGAACCGTGGCAATGGGTATTCCATACAGCTGTATTCACAGATAATCCAGTATTCTTCGATTCGAAATCTGCAAGTATGATTCTACTGAACTTGATTTGCAGCGTCTTTTTCCTAGTTCCTCTAGCCGTGAAATCTGTTCGCAAATCCTTTGTGCCATCTATCTTCTTCCTCATTACAGGAATGCTGGTAATGATGCGAGGTATATTTGGTTTCACAGCAATGGCATTTGGTCTTGAATATGGTTCTGCAATTCTCAGAATTGGTGCGATAACCTATAACGGGAGCCACCCTCATGGAATTGGTGTCCTGCTCTTTGGCGTTCCAGTTGTTCTTGTCATGAGTCTTGTCTTCGCATTCTTGGCACATAAAATCTGGAGAGTTCACTATCCCGAAAATACCACTTCCAGCAAGTGGTTTGTGATTACTGTGCTTCTGGTTTACTGGGGTAGTCTGCTTGTATTGGTACCGTTCTGAAGATGATGGAGCTATAGAGTAACCTTTACTTTGGTTTAATCTTACAATTGAGCAGTGGTGAAACTGTTGACCAGCAAGAAGAGAGGATTATCCACGCGATGTGTCCAGGGCATAGGTGTTCAACATGAAGGCCCTGCAGTGGTTCCGATTGTTCAAACATCAACATTTGTTTTCAAGGACCAACAGGAAATACTTGACTCCGTATTGGGGAAGTCTGACAAAGATCTATACACAAGATGGGGCAATCCCACGACTCGGAACGTTGAGAACAAGATAAGTTCTCTTGAGGGGACTGAAGACTCTATTGTCTTGTCTTCAGGCATGGCTGCAATCTCATCAGCCATTCTTGGGTTGATAAGGAGCGGAGGCCGCATTCTCTCCACCGATTCCATCTATGGGGGGACAATGAAGCTTTTTCACAAACTCCAGAATGAGTTTAGTATCGAAATCGACTTTGTTGATTGTAACGAGTTTGTTGATGCAATTCAGGAATCAAACGGTCGTCACCAGCTCTGTTACTTTGAAACGCCTACTAATCCAACTCTGAAGATTGTAGATATCAAGGGCGTAAGCGATGCTGCACAATCAGCGGGAATGCTTAGCATGATTGACAGCACCTTTGGTTCTCCAATCAATCAACGGCCTCATGAAATGGGGGTTGACATAGTAATGCATAGTGCAACCAAATACTTGGGAGGGCATTCTGACATCATTGCTGGGTCGGTTTCAACAAGCTCGGAATTGATGGCCAAAATCCGCGGTGCCGCGAAACTTCTTGGAGGAACCATGGACCCATTCGCTTCCTTCCTACTAGATAGGGGTCTCAAGACACTTCAGATCAGAATGGAGCGTCACAATCACAATGCCATGTATCTCGCAGCAAAGCTCGCAGAGGATGGCCGAATCATTCGAGTTCATTATCCAGGTCTTCCAGATCACCCAAATCACTCTGTGGCAAGACGGCAAATGAGCGGATACGGGGGAATGCTTGCGGTTGACCTAGATTGCTGTTTAGAAGATGCAAATGCCTTTGTTGATGCTCTCCAGCTTTTTTTGAACGCGGTTTCTCTTGGGAGTGTTGAGAGTCTTGCCAGTATTCCGGCCATGACAACTCACTACGGTCTTTCGGATGATGAGCTGGCTGAGATGGGGATTTCTCCGTCAACCGTTAGAATGTCAATTGGCATTGAAGATGTTGAAGATCTTCATACAGATATTATTGATGCACTCGATATGATTCCTTGACCTTCTTTGCCTTTTCAGAGAGGCCGTCCATAACAGATAATTACTATACTAATCTATTGATTAATTATGGATAATATTATATTAGGGCGCTCCCCGGCACTCAATACATGGGATGGGTTGAAACCCTGATGGGCAACACAGGAGTCGATCTCCTTGCCCTGATTAGTACCAAGAAGGGTTGTGTTTCGCGAGGAGATGTGGTCATCGCCATCATCAACGAGAAGAGAGCATTAGGGCCTGATGATGTTTCAAGTGCTGGTACTGCGATCAAGGCTATTGTCACAAAGGTGCGGTCTTAGTATTTGAGAGGAGAAGGAGATTATGATTCATCCAATTGACTACCGGTACAAGATTGCCGCGCTAGAGGAGTATCTGTCCCCCACTGGGTTACTACGGTATCATCTTCGGGTAGAGGTGGCATACATCAAAGCTCTCTCTCGGATTGGCGTCTGCTCTGATAGCGTTTTTCAGGAATACGCTGCGGCCGAATCTATGGTGAAGTATGAACGAGTGGCGGAATTGGAGCTTGAGCTGAAACATGACATCAAGGCTCTGGTGGAAGCTCTACGTGAGCTTGTAAGTTCATCTGCAAAGCCATTTTGTCACCTTGGTTTGACTTCCTATGACACCGTTGTAAACTCATTCGCGTTATTAATCAGAGATATCATCAATGACCTTCTCCTTCCTTCTCTGAGAGATCTGCTTGCTCAATTGATTCGACTTGCGCGAGAACATCGAGATGCCGTCCAAATGGGGCGAACTCATGGCCAACACGCGGAACCAACCACATTCGGATATGCATTGGCAAACTACGTAGAACGTCTTGGCAAAGGCTTTCTACGCATTCGCGATGTTCGAGATACGCTAAAGGGGAAGATTGGTGGAGCCGTTGGAACTCGGGCAGGACTCGATCTGATTGCAGATTCAAGAAGGATTGAAACAGAAACATTGTCTATACTCGGATTGGGGCCAGTGGAAGCCCCCTCTCAGATTGCTAATCAGGAAGAAGTTGCCAATTTTTACAGTCAGCTTGTTCTGGCACTTGGTACCATAACGGACTTGGCAAATGATCTCCGGCAACTTCAACGAACAGAAATCGGTGAGGTCTTTGAGGTAATAACGGATAAACAGGTTGGCTCTTCCACGATGCCCCAGAAACGCAATCCAATAGGATGGGAGAATATTATCTCGCATTACAAAGCAATTGCTCCAAGACTTGTAACAATCTATCTTAACATTATATCTGAACATCAAAGAGACCTAACTGACTCTGCTGCGAATAGGTATCTCCTTGCAGAGATTCTGAACACCTTTCTCTATTGCGTTAATCGTGCAACCAATCTGCTCAGCAAATTGGAAATAGATACCCAGAGAATGAAAGATAACTTCTCCATGAATCTTACAATGGAGTTGGCGGAACCTGCCTACATCCTACTTGCTCTGAGTGGCGCGGACAATGCTCATGATATCATTAGCGAATTATCCAAAAAGGCAAGGCGAGAAAGTCGGCCCTTCAAGGAACTGCTGCTCGAAACCGGAACCTTTGGCAAACGGTTAGATTCATTCTCAGCTGCAGAAAAAGCGATTCTTGAAGACTCGTTCAGGTATGTTGGGCGAGCCTCAGAAATCACCGACTCCGTATGTAATCATTGGGAGAAGATCATAAGGGGATGAATAGTCAGCAATGCCATCTCTTGTGATAGTCGGAACTCAATGGGGTGATGAAGGAAAGGGGAAGATTGTGGATTATTGTGCTCATGAGGCGCATTGCGTTGTGCGATACCAAGGTGGGGCAAATGCGGGACATACTATCATTGCAGATGGTAAGGAACTCAAACTCCAGCTGCTGCCCTCCGGTATTCTGAGTGGAAAGAGAGTCTTCATCGGCGCTGGAGTTGTGATTGATCCTCAAATCTTGGTTGATGAGATTCATAATGTTACCGGGCAAGGCATCGAAATCAACCTCATGATCTCCAACAAGGCACATGTTACACTTCCTTATCACAACCTTTTGGACAGGAGCTGGGAGCAAACCAGAGATGCAGCAAAGATTGGAACGACGGGACGAGGGATAGGCCCTACCTATGCTGACAAAATGAATCGAATTGGCATAAGAATGTCCGATCTGATCAAGAATAGATTCCATGAGAAAGTCCGCTTCAATGTTGAGATTGCCAATAGAATTCTGCGCAATATTCTCCATGATGAGCATCAAGTAAATGCAGATGAGGTAATCCAATACTGTACACGACTTGCTGATATTCTAAGGAAATACGCTGGCGATGTAAGTTTGACCGTCAATAAGGCATTAGAGGATAAGCAGAACGTAATCTTTGAAGGCGCTCAAGCCACTATGCTTGATATCGACCACGGCACGTACCAATTCGTGACGTCTTCCAATCCAATAGCTGGCGGAGCCTGCACAGGCGTTGGTGTGGGTCCAACCCAGATCGACCATGTCCTTGGAGTTTGCAAGGCATACACAACTCGTGTTGGAGCTGGCCCTTTCCCTACTGAAATTCAGGGTGCACTTGCAGATAGGATTCGTGAAGCCGGTGCAGAATATGGAACTGTAACAGGACGGCCTCGAAGATGTGGTTGGCTTGATTTGAATATATTGAGATACGCCAGAAGGATAAATGGGTTGACCGGGCTTGCGCTAACAAAGATTGATGTTCTTAATGGCTTTGACAGAATCAAAGTCTGTACGGCCTATGAATGGGAAAACACCATATCCCACGATTTGCCAATTCATGATATTGAGAATTGCAGGCCAATCTATGAAGAGCTGGAAGGATGGAAAAATCTCTTCAAGAACGGGGATTTGTGTCAGGAAGCGCAGAGCTTCGTTGAGAGAATTGAGCATGAGGTTGGAATACCAATCTATTGCGTATCAACTGGCCCAAGGAGGAACGAAATAGTTTGTCGAAAAAACGTGTGGTCATAGTTGGGGGTGGCCCAGCAGGGCTTTTCGCTGCAAACAAGCTGGCAGCTCACGCCGACGTAACAGTCCTAGATGCAGGGAAAATGCCTGAGCAGCGGAACTGCCCATCACAACAGACTCTGCTGTGTAGGAAATGCTATCCGTGTAATATTGTCGCCGGTTTTGGCGGAGCAGGACTCCTCTCATCTGGACTTCTGAATCTGACGACAGATATTGGATTTCCACCAGAAACTCTGAACGCCATGGGTCTTGAAGATGCCAAACGGCTAATAGAAGAAGCTGACCAGCTGTTTCTCAAGCACGGTGCGCCGCCTAAGTCGTACGATCCTGACGAGCGATTCAATGGATGGGAAAAGAGAGCGGCCGCTGCAGGCTTGAAATTCGTGGTTGCCAAACAGCGATTAATTGGCACAGATAATTCAACTCCAATCATCATGTCAATTATCGAGGAGCTAGGAAACAAGGGTGTAAGAATTGAATCAAGAAAACGTGTAGAGGATATTGAGCCTAGCCAACTCATTACTGACAAGGGTGTTTACGATTTCGACCTGTGCCTTCTGGCTCCTGGAAGATTTGGTATGATTTGGCTCGCTACAAAACTAGAGCGTCTGCAAGTCCCATTATTTCATTCCCCTGTGGATGTTGGAGTCCGTGTAGAGGTGCCTGCCACAATAATGGATGACCTCTGTTCCCTACAGAGGGATCCCAAGATTATGATACAGACCCGCAAGTATGATGACTTGGTTCGTACATTCTGCGTGAATCATAACGGATGGGTTGTTAGGGAGCAGTACGAATCTCACGCTTGTGTGAATGGGCATTCGTTCGCCAACAAGAAGTCGGGCAACACGAATTTCGCGTTTCTAGTCCGAGTTCACCTCACGCAGCCAACTGAAGATACAACCAGGTATGCGCGTACAATCGCTGAGCAAATTACGCTCTTGGGCGGGGGAAAGCCACTAGTTCAAAGAATTGCTGACCTTGAGAATCACAGGCGATCTACGGCCGATCGAATAAAGAATGCAAACATAGTTCCTACACTTCAAGATGTTACGCCAGGGGATATCTCCATGGTGTTTCCAAAAAGAATCACTGATAATATCCTTGAGGGCTTGCAGAGTCTGAACAACATGATTCCTGGTATCTACTCAGGAACGACCTTGCTATATGCCCCCGAAATCAAATACAGCGCAATGACAGTTAAGACCAACGACCGCTTTGAAACACCAGTTGATGGAATCTATGTTGCTGGTGATGGGGCTGGTTTGAGCCGTGGAATAATCCCTGCCGCAGTGACTGGTCTCTGGGCTGCAGAGGACATGATCTCAAAACTGTAGGCTAATAAAACCTCAAGAAATCCCTTTGCTGTCATTGTTATGAGCCCCTCCCAGGGAACTCCCTGATTCAAAACTAGCTTTCGAATCTATGAAAAGAATGATAACGAACGCTCCTCTTCACTAATGCAGTGATCAAAATGAAGCCAGAAGACATAGAAGTCCCCTTCAAAGAGCTTGCCAAAGATCCGAACTTCATACTCATTGTGATAGGTGCAGTAGTTTGGTTTGTGTCGCCCTACATTCCTCTTATCGGTCCTCTCTTCTTTACAGCCGGATTTGTCATAACTTGTTTGGCAACCGCAGCCTCCGCTCTGAAGCGACCAGCCACAATGACTTGGCCTGGGCTTATCCTTGGCGCAATAATTCATCTCATTGGTCAGTATCTTAGTTTCATACCTGTTCTTGGGAATGCATTGATAGTCCTCGGAGCAGTGCTCATCTTGTTTAGTGTAGTTCCATTGGCACTTCAATATGGAAACGCACCTCTGATGGAGTCACTTCCTAACCTCTTGGGCAGAAATAAGAAGGAACAGAAGAAGGAAGCCGAATCAACTCCCTCTGAGGAAACAGATGAACCGGCCTCTGTGGACGAATAGATCCGTGCTCTTGGGACTAGCGTATGACATACTGACGGGGGCCAACAGCCCCCAATCTATTTCTTCAAAACATCTCTCAGGCACTCAGTAGATTCACGCCAAATTGTTTTCCAAAGCTTCTTGCCTTGGGAATGTGAGCTGCATGCAAGGGTCCTTCATAGCCATCTACAAGAGCGGAGAACCCTGGACTGAGGATCTTGGCTCCAGATGCCTTCTTTCTCAGCGTACTCTCCATTCCTGAAATGGCCTTGGTGTTGTGTGAACCCATATAGGTCTCGAATGTTGTAACCATCTTGCCATCCAATCCATCTTTTGCGGCCTTCTTGATTGCACGCTGAATCCCTCGTGTAGCACGCAATGCATGCACGGGACACCCAAAGAGAACCGCGTCAATGTCTGCAACTTCTCCTCTGTCAAACTCGTTGATATTCTCAACCTTACAGGTGATCTCCCCGGCTTCTTCAATGCCTGCAGCAATTTCCTCTGCGAGCTGCTTTGTGTTTCCAAATTTCGTATCATAGATTATGAGTACTGATTTCATTTACTAATCTACTCCCAACAAGCTCATCCTTGTGAATTCTACTTATGATTGCATCGAAAAGTGGCTAGTAATGCCTCTCACATTCACTTCAGTACTCCTGCATTTGATCTCGAACCAAAGCAAGTTCTTCTAATAACAGCAATGCTCTATCACCTAGATACTCAATTCTGTCTATCTTGGATAAGTCCATTACCTTGTCGATAATACGTTCTGCCTCCTCAAATCTGGACTGCTTAATCCGTAATCGAGCTTCTAAGAGGAGAAAAATGCCATCATATCCAGGCATGCCTTTGTCATAAACCATTTCCTCAAACTGCTTCATCCACTTACCGGAATATGGGGTTGACATATTCTCTGGAGTAGGCACAAGCATCTGGACCTCAGTTTCTGCTAGTGCCTGCACTGCAAAACGAATCCTTGGTATTCGATTATAGTGCAGAGCAATCTCATATGATTGCGTGAACGAATCCATTGCAGATTCATAATCTCCCATTTTACGTTCATAATGTCCCAGAGCAAGATAGTAGTTGCCCAGACTCATCTCCTCTCCTGATGCCAAAATGCCCTCTAGTCCGGACGAAATATACTGCCACGCCTCAGAGAGCGATCCCTTGGCGATTAGCGTTTGAGCCAAATCGATCTCAAGTATAGGTCTAAGTCTTGATGCTTGAGTCACACTTTCCAGGGCAATATGCATCCATTCTAGCGCATCCTTAATTCTTCCAACCTCCTCATATGCCCCTGCTGTTGCTCGAGCTGTAAGTGTATTGAATTTACCAAGTTCTTGCTCGAACTCGAATCTCTGTAAATTGCACCTCAGACTTTCGTTGAATTCAGCCCTTTTGAATGAGTGTACATGCAAAGCAGACAGAACACTAGCCAATCCATTCTTGAGTCCAAGCTCTCGAAAAATGGAGGTGGCTTTGTTCAAATAGTAATGAATTTCCTGCTCATCTTCACATTCATTACCAAAAACAAGTAGGGCATCTGCGTGCATGAAGATGTCTCCTGCCTCCCTTATTCGGTCATTGTATTTCTTTGCGAGTTTCAGAGATTTCCTACAATACTTCATTGCTTCATTCATTTGACCTTGAAATCGTTCGCGGCATCGTAACTGATTGTAGTAATATGATTTGAAGCAACCAAGCTTGGGATTTTCATCCAGTAGACTAGCCATTCTCTCTTTGGCTGCATGTTCAATTGGTCCACCTAAATCATTGGTCACAGCAAGATAGTGGATGAAGATTAGAAGTTCAAATTGAATCCAAGAAGGTGGATTCTTCTCCAGTTCGTCTTCAGCTGCATAGGCCAAAGTTTCCCAATCAAAATCGTTATTCGTTCTCCTCAGCACAAAGGGTCGCAGGAATTCTGTTTCGTTGTGTGCTTCATAGAATCTCCCGAATAGGTTCTCATCAGAAACATACTCTAGATGAATTCTTGTCAAGAAAGCCAGTTCACATGATGTGGGATTTGCCACAACCTCTTCACATAGCATCCTTACGAAATGATCATATCTGGATGCTTCTGTCATGAGTACAATCACTCTCTCTCTGTCCTTTTCATTTAGGAAGGGAAGGTAGATTGTAATAGTTCCCACAGGCTCCACTGGCACCCACCCACATGCATAATCGAGATTATTATCTGACATTGATACCAGTATATAGCATTAGCGAGAATTTGACTCCAAACGTCAATAGGCATTGAGGATGTTCCAGAAGATACGGGCTTGAGTGGAGAAGAAAGAAATCCCCTCCACTCATGGTTTATCTGAGCATCTCATGACCAATGCTCTTTCCGAATTCACGTGCTCTGGAGAATTCTGAGCTGTTCAATGGTCCACGAACACCATCAACCAAGGCTGAGAGTCCTGGACTGACTAGACGAGCAGCAGGAGCAACCTTTGCCAGAAGTCCCTCCATATTCCTTACACCTCCACTTTGGTTCCGTGACATGTATGTATCGAAGGTGGAAACAATCTTGCCATCCAGACCATCCTTAGCGGCCTTCTTGATTGCCCCCTTGATTCCACGGGTTGCCCTAGTAGCATGGATTGGACTACCAAAGAGGACTGCACTATATTCAGTCACGTCTCCACCATTTAGCTCCTTGTAACTCTTAACCTCGCAGGTCACATTGCCCGCTTCGCGAATCCCAGCAGCAATCTCTTCTGCTAGGATCTTTGTGTTTCCAAAAGTTGTGTCATAGACTACTAATGCTTTCTTCATTTGTTATCTCCTCTATGTTGGAATGACAAGGATTCCGTTGCTCTCATTAAGTATACAATGGAACTTAAACGTTTGGTGTTTGATGTTTGACGTACACCAAACAATTTATAAGCAAATATGTCTACGTTTGATATGTACCAAACATTACTGACGTGAATCAGAATGGTGACAACTCTCACACAAACTGTCAATGGCCTTCGACCAACAGGACTCATGCGTCGAGTCCTTGATGGTCTTGACTCCAACATGACAAGAATCTTCATGCCTTGGGTGGCAAGAAACCCAAGATATTTGGGAGCCGCTCTTAGATTATCTCGATCATACAAACGATCAGAGAAACTCAGAAAGCTAGCCTTAGAGACTGGTGTGAAAGTCCCTCCATTCATGATTTTGAGCATCACTTCGAGTTGCAACCTCAGTTGTGCAGGCTGCTATGCGGCAGCTGTTGGCACTCTGGACACGCGAAGGCTCGGTGACTGCGCAGACAAGAAGCCCACTATGTCTTGGACAGAGTGGCGAAGCATTATCGAGCAGGCAAATGACTTAGGCGTATTCTCTTTCATCATCGCAGGCGGCGAGCCATTTCTCTTTCGCGGCTTGGTCCAACTCTGTGAGGAGTTCAACAAGAACTTCTTCATTATTCTTACCAACGGTACTGCAATCTCCTTGAGCGATTATGAGCGTCTCAAGAAGACTACAAACGTAGCAGTGATTGTAAGTGTCGAAGGAAGTGAAGAGCACACTGATAATCGAAGAGGTGCAGGCGTATATCTCAAAGCAATGCAGACCCTTACACGACTAAAGCAGATTGGAGTTCCTACCGGTATTTCAGTCACAATTACTCGAGAGAACTATGAATACTGGATGCAGGAGGAAAACCTCGACTACTTTGTCAAAGCTGGTGCTATTGTAGGGGTCTTCATCGAGTACATACCCGTCATGCACGAGAACATCACCGGGTCTACTCTCGAGTCCCCGGATGAGAGTTTGAGTGATGACGGCCTAATGCTCACGGCAGTGGAGAGATCGGAGTTCCGTTCTCGAGTCCTCGAATACCGCCAGAAGAAGAAGTCCCTCTACCTTATCCATTCCCCGGGTGATGAGGACTTCTTCGGAGGGTGTGTATCTGCTGGACGCGGATTTGCACACATCACCCCTACAGGCGATCTAACTGCATGTCCGGTATCCAATCTAGCCACCCACAACCTCTCCACTGCCTCTCTTCGAGATGGCCTGACTAGTCCTCTTTTCAGTGCAATTCGGGAGAATGAACATCTTCTCACCAACGAGGATACTCCCTGTGCCTTGTTTGCACATCCTGAGGAAATGCAGAGTATTGCTGAGTCGGTGGGGGCCTACATGTCAGATAATGTGGACAAAGACAATTCATGGTGAACATAATAATGTCAACAAGTATCAATACAATCTATGATGATTTGAAGTCGAGCTTCAAGCTCGCAAGAAGGAACATACTCAGCTATTTCCTAGCAAACCTAGGAATGATGATTGCTGTAGCAGTGTTGCTTGGAATCGTGATGATACCCATAGCCATAGTTGCAATCTTGGGTATTGGTCTGGAAGTATCAGCTTGGGAAGCAGTCGGTGCTGGAATGGCCGCTTGGGCCCAGGGTAATCCATGGGCGGTGGGCGGTCTTGCAGCTCTAGTGATCATTCCTTTGGTCGCATTCTTCTTCACTGCGGTTGCATCCATCTATGGAATGAGCAAGGATCTCCTCACTCACGGAGAGACCAAGGCTGAGAGAGCATTCTCCTGGTTCAGAGGCAAGTTCCTAACCTTCTTTGGTGCTGGAGCTCTCCTTACCGTAATTATCGTCCTTCCCCCTGCAGCACTCTACTATGCTGCATCTGTTCTAATGGGATACTCAGTACCAGTGGCAATTTCAACTGTCCTATCTGTAATTACCTTCGTCTGGGTATTCATTACAGTTGGTCTATGTGCAATGGTTTTCCCCGCCATCACACATGGGAAGGGTGTCCAGGATGCCTTCAAGGAGTCCTTTGACTTAGCAAGGACTCGATTTGAGCGCGTCTATGGACTACTGTCAGGTGTAGTTGCAATGTTTGCAATCTCATTCGGCCCTGTAATTGTCTGGGGCCTGACCTTAGCTCCTCTTGTCCCTCCTGCTGATCCCACACTGTTCCTTAACCCAATCACCGCTGCAGTGCTGGTCTGGACCGTGTTTGTTGTGTTTCTCTGGCTTCTAGTCCTGCTTCCGGCAGTCATCATCGCCTTTACCAAGGCCTATGCCGAAATGACTGGAAAGCCAATAGCAACTCAGCAGCCACCACCACTACCCCTTGTCTAGGAGGTAGTCAATCAGGAGCGCCTCGAATGATTTTTCATTGGGGCGCTCTCTAATCTTTGTTGAGGAAAACGAAATGAGTAACAAAAATGCCAGCTTGGGAACCTTGGGGGAGGACCTGAGAGTAAGCTTCAGACTTGCCTACAAGAATGCAATCTCATTCTTGCTTGGATTAATCGGAGTTCTCATTGTGACTGTGATAATACTCGGAATTGCCTTCGGCTTAGCAATGATCCCTATCACTATCTACTATGGAGGTTTTCATGGAATAGCCACATTCTTCACAGATCTCGGAGTAATACTTGAACAAGCCTTCGTACCTCCGAGTTCTTTCAATCCTGCCGCAATGGGATTCGTGGTTTCAATCATACTACTGTTCCTAAGCCCATTCCTAATCGCAATTGGCGCACCTTTCGGAATGGCTCGAGAGATAGTTGAGAGTGCAGGTACTAGTGCAGAGGGCGTCTTCACATGGTACAGAAAGAAGTTCTTCTCTCTGGCAGGCGGCGGCATCCTCATCTTTGCAATCGCTTTGCTACCCTTGGTCCTGATGTACGGTTCAGCCTTCTTCGTATTTGGTTTTCAGGTGCCACTATTGGTAAACTCGATGATGGCATCAGTTGGCGGCTTCTGGCTTATCCTAAGTCTAGGAATGCTATCCCTTGTATTCCCTGCAATAATTGATGGTCTTTCGGCTTTCAGTGCCGTGAAGCAATCAATTAGGATGGGTATCACTTACTTCGATAGAGTGTTCTCGACGCTCTTGGCGTTCATCGGAATCTTCGTGCTTTGCGCAATACCACTGATTGTTGGAATAGCTACGATTGACATCAGCGCTATGGCAATTCTGGCGGTTGTCGCAGTGCCTCTTGGGTTGTTCCTAGTGTTAATCGCACTCCCAGCCTTCTTCATCTCCCTCAGCCGCATCTACATGATTCTAAGCGGTATAGAGGTTGCAGCAGATGAACCGACCGAACCAGAAGTTAGTTTTATTGGAGGTTTCTGAATGGAGGCAGACGGGTCAGTTTTGAAACCAATGAAGGACCTTGAGATAATCTCAGATCCAAATGTCATCAAGGTCCTCTTCGAGCCAACTCGAGCTAGTATCGTGTTCAAATATCTAGTAAATGGCTCTATGACAGTCAAGCAATTGTCCGACGCTACTGGAAAGAATCCGGGAACAATACTCCACCACATACAGAAACTTCAGCAGGTAGGCATTGTTGTTCAAGAACGAACTGAGCAGACTCCCACTGGAATAGTTCAGCGGTATTATCGGGCTACGGCACACGAATATCGTCTTGGTATTAGTGGGATGATGGAGGCAAACGGCGGTGTCGCTCAGTTTGCCAAAGATCGCCTCGCATCCATGATTTCTAGTCTCTCCGTCTATGGAATTGAGATACCAGAATCTCAGATGGATGAGGCCATGGGTTTGTTGCAGAGGCTAATTGAGAGGGAGAATGCTGTTAGCTCGCAGTTGCCAATAGCAGATGAAAAGAGCTACCATAAGCTTCCTGCCTCAGTACGAGGCGACGCATCCCGAATCATACGTCGCCTTGCTCTGGAAGAAGATTCGGAATATCAGCGACTGCGAGCGGAGTGGCATAGCTTTCTCCGATCGCATCGGAAGGTAGGTTTAGGAAATGAATGAATATCAAAGGAATACTGGAATGGTAATTTGCATATTAGCTGTGTTGATCGGCGGCGCAGTCGTCGTTGGAGTTCTCACATACCTTGGTCCCTCATATTGGGGCTGGGGCCCATTTGATACAGTCTATTACTCGTTCGACGAAACTGTGGGCTCAACTACAGGGATTGTAACCTTGGACGTTGATTTGACTGGCGGGACTCTCAATCTAGAGTTCGATGAGAACGCGACTTTGCTTTACCGAATCGATGTTGCCACGAGTAATCAAACCGTCCAGCAAGAGGGCGCACCCACTGTTGGATTTACAGCCAACAGGATCGCACTGAACTACCCTGCTGGAGCGGTCAATGTAACCTTGGGTAGCGGAGTTGCTTACAAGTTGGAAATTACAGCTGCTGGTGGATCTATCACGTGCGCTCTGACTAGTGGTGCAAATGTGAGTGATGTTGCTGTCGAAACTGCTGGAGGATTTATCGACTTCTCAATGACCAATGATGTGGTCATCATTGGCAGCCCTGATTTCACATTTGAAACAACATTGGGCGCCATTGAGGTTGACATTTCACTACCAGACGGTGTTGGAGGAAGTGTCGAAGGTGCTGCGGGATGGGGCTCAGTGAATATTGATGCCCCAGGCTGGACGGAAGTGACAGCCAATCGCTACGAGTCTCCCGACTATGACTCTGCAACTCAAATTGTCACGCTCACAGCCCAAACAGACTCTGGTTCCATAGATATCGAGGTTCTGTAAATACACAATCAAACAAAAGAGGGGATTTCCCCTCTTCCCTCTCTTTTTCTTCTATCCAGAAAGCATATTTTGAATTGCTGGTATTATTTTTCTGCTTGAAATGTCCGATCATGCACCTGATGTTGACTGGGATACTGTATACGTCCTTCCCTCCCAAGAAGTCAGTCTGATTGATTTTCCAAGCGATGAAGAATGGATTCTTGATATAGGCGGTGGCGGTGAAGGCATCATTGGGAAGATGAAAGGCCGCCAAGTAGTAGCGATTGACCGTGTCGGAGCTGAGCTTCAAGAAACCGCAAACGATTCTCTTAAGCTCGTAATGGATGCCAGACAGCTCAATTTTCTGGAGAATTCCTTTGGCACTGCGACACTGTTCTTTACTCTCATGTACGTTCCATTTGAAGATGTTTCTTCAATCTTCTCGGAATTATCACGTGTCCTGAAACCAGGCGGGGAACTCCTAATTTGGGATGCAACCGTAGATGTCCCTCCTGAATACGCTGACAAGGAGCTCTTCATGATACCGTTAACAATCAATTTCCCTGACGGAACGAGTAGACAAACTGCATACGGGGCCAGCATACGCAATCAGGATGTTGACCTCTTTCTAGGAGTGGCTCAAGAGCTTGGATTTGAGGTCGTGGAAAAGCGCACTAGCGGTCTCACATTCTTTGTCAGATTAGCCCTGAGAAAGGGCTAAGCCATTCATTCCGGCTTGTGAATCAATCTACAATTGGCTTTCCTTTCGGATATGCGCTGCGGCTTTAGTAGCACTATCCAGGGTTTTTTCCAAATCCTCCTTCTCATGCACAAATGACAACGCTCCAAGGCCATGGTAGCCAAACACTCCATCCTCCATTAGGAGCGCCTGAAATATGTCCTGTGTCTTGTGTTCAAAAGCATCTCCAAGTTTGGAGCCTGTTAGGGGATCGGTAAGCCGCTTGTTGAGACAGCTGATAAACACAACTGAGCCATATCCAGTGGCAAGGATAGTTGTCCCCAGACCATCGAAAGCATCATTTAGTTTCTGTCTGAATCTGTCTCCGGTTTCTGAGAGTGAATTGTATTGATCTGACCGCCTTCTTAGCTCCTTGAGTGTCGCTATTCCTGCCACCATTGAAAGGGGATGACTGGAG
Source organism: Promethearchaeota archaeon (assembly GCA_048937485.1). Lineage (GTDB taxonomy): Archaea > Asgardarchaeota > Thorarchaeia > Thorarchaeales > Thorarchaeaceae > SMTZ1-83. Next base: position 9,812 of record JBHLND010000010.1, on the reverse strand, counting down.
AATGTTCCTCCGCCAACCCATCTGCCGCCTTTGGCTCCTGATTCTGCCAGTTTCATGACATCCTCGCGTCCCCCGTAGACGCCAAGAGGCATTCCTCCGGCCACTATCTTCCCAAGCGTTAGAAGGTCGGGTTCAACTCCAAAGACCTCTTTTCCGGCTGAACCGTATGCCAACCTGAAACCGGTAATAATCTCATCGAAGATGAGGAGAATGTTGCGCTTCTCTGTTTCCTCTCTCAAGTATGAAAGAAATCCCTCTGATGGCGGGATTCCGCCTCCCGCTCCCAAAACGGGCTCAATGATGACGGCTGCAATTTCGTTCTCATATTTCTTCATCACTGAAGCAAAACTATCAGAGTCATTATAGTCAAATGAAACTCCATCGTAGTAGGGATCATCATCGAAAGGATGCCTTACGTGAAACCCAACTGCATCATTTCCCCCATGCCATCCGCCACGAGCCTTAGCCACGAGCCTTTTTCCTGTGAAAAGCCTTGCCAATCTGGTAGCATACATGGTGGCTTCGCTACCAGTGGTACAGAACCTCATCTTCTGAAGAGTTCGAATTGCTCTCTGCAGCTCCTCTGCAAGCTCCACTTGCTGTTCATTCAGCGCTCCAATGTGAATGCACTCATCTAGCTGGTTCTTGATTGCGTCAACGATCCCGGGATTATTGTGCCCTAGGATATCCGAATAATGCGTCATCCACCAGTCTATGTACTCATTTCCATCGATATCCCAAATCC
>JBHLND010000010.1:0-9057 GCA_048937485.1 Promethearchaeota archaeon | reverse complement strand
TCTCATAATGTACGGTGGGTACGCATTTGCTGACGGCATTCCGAAATTTCTGATATTGTGATTAACACCGCCAACAAAAACCCTGTTTGCCCGAAGCCAGAGTTTCTCTGATTTGGGTGTTCGTTTCCTGTAGTCTTCCAGCAAGATATCACCTCAGAACGCTAACATACAGAGTATGTGAGTTCTATTACTCTCTGAAATAGAATTGGGTATTTCTCGGACATGGCAGGTCCTTCATCGTCAGGAGGCCAGCTCGAGCCTGCACAACGAGGGGTATTGTGTTTATCGCCATAGCAACGGTTCCATGGTCTCCCATTACGCCACCTTCAATCCTCTGTTGAATCTTAGGGAATCCATTCACGATGACCTCATCATACTCAGGATTCGCTTCCGCATAGGCATTGAAATCAAGAGTCACAATGGTTTCATCCTTCCTTTTTCCAACACCTCTGCTTCTAAGGCCAAGTACGTTTCCCGGAGTAATAGTTGTGAAGGGAGTTGTCACTTCCGCATCTGCAATAACCGGCTCAGGGGGAATCTCTTCGACAAGATCCAGATCAAGTCTGAGGGCATCCCCTATCATATGGATGGACTCAGTCAATCCAACATGACCAGTGATAGCTCCCTCGGAGATGGCAACCGAAAACTCCTTCTTCGTCATTCCGGTTCCTATCTTCTTTTGAAACGACATACGTCGTTTGCTTGAGTCGATGCAGCGTGTTACTCTTACTGTTTCGAATGCTTGGCAGGGAGCAGTTAGAAGAATTGGGAGGATGTCCATTAGATAACCCGGATTAATCCCTGTGCCAAGAATACTTCTTCCCACCTCTTTCGCAGCTAGATCTAACTCCTTTGAGAGGTCTGGGTGCCGTTTGAAGGGATAGGAGAGTTCCTCACAGATTGATACGACGTTGAGCCCAGCATCCAATGCCTTCAAAATAGTCAGCTTTACTGCCTTCAGCGATGATGATGTTGCAATAAGGGCTACATCTGCTGCGGTGCCCAAAACCTCATCAAGACCACCTCTTACGTTGACAGACGATTTCTTGTTCGTTCCGACAATCTCAGTTATCTTCTTGCCAATGAACTCGGGATTAATGTCCATCGCAGCGACAAGGCTAAGATTCTCTCGATTTAGAATAGCTTCTGCAATAGGCCTTCCTATGGTCCCTAGGCCAATCTGAATTACTCGATACGGTTTGGACATGTGCCAGTATACGGAATGTCATGCTTATGTCTTGTTTGGTCATTTGATGCCTTCAGCAAGTATTAAACGCAATTGGGCAGCGTCTGCTGTAGGTAAGTTGCCATGGAGTTTCATACGAAGATAACCAAGAATGGCATTGCTATCGAGTTCAGGGGCGAGAGCTATGCGATAGGTTATCCTCCTGAAGTCTGGGCCTCAATTCCTGAAGCGACTAGGATTGCTTTGAGGGACAATCTGGCATTGGCTGTAACAATGCATCTCCCCTTGGTATTTGGCGAGAGCCGCGCACTGTACTCCACCGGTCGCCCATTGCTTGAGCCATACTTCACTCAGAATTTTCTAAAGGATATTCCCTCCTGCACGGAAGTTGATGGGACTGACACCGATGAAGTGGTGCGCCAATTCTTCAATACACAATATGAATTCAGCCAGCCGGAAATTGCTATACCCTCCTCTGAACCAGTTGACATGGCTCATCATGCCATAGTGGGCCTCAGCTTTGGCAAAGACAGCCTCTTGACCTTTGCAGTGGCTGATGAAATCGGTCTTGACCCCCAACCTGTCTACATAGTGGAGGAGAGCATGACTTACGAGGAGAAACATAAGAAAGCTCTAGGATATCGATTCAAGGAGGAGTTTGGTACTGAACTGCTCGTTCTTCACCATGATACTGGCCGACTAAGAGACTACAACCACCTCAGCCTTCCATTTTCTGAGCTTGGATGGGGTCTTCAAACAACTGAGTATGCCTTGGAACTCATTCCTTTCGCCTATGCTCACAATGCAAAGTACCTCCTGTTTGGCAACGAGCAAACTGCATCGGCAACTTACATGGACGCAGAAAACAAATGGTTAGTCTATCCGTGCTATGACCAATCACATGAGTGGACTGTTCAAATTGATCAAATCTCTCAACTATTCTCTGGCGGCTCTATTAGGACGGGGAGTCTCATCGAGCCACTCATGGATATGATGGTACAACGCACACTTGCGAGAAGATACCCCCGCTATGCGAAATACCAGATGAGTTGCTTTACGGAGAAAGAGTCCGGACGGGATTATCATTGGTGTCACGATTGTACAATCTGCGCCAAGATGTATCTTCTCACTGTAGGAGCTGGCATCGATCCTGCAGCAATTGGATTGAAGGAGAACATGCTGACCTCTGACAAGAAGCATTTCTTCACACTTTTTGGAGGGAAATCAACATTCACATATGCAAACACTGCTATGGCACACGATGAGCAGCTTTTTGCCTTTCTATGCGCCTTAAAGAAAGGTGCAAAGGGCGGCTTGATCGATGAATTTCGAGCGAGCCACCTTTATGAAGAGGCAATTGCGAGAGAAGATGAGCTCTTCAAGAAGTTCATTCATGTGTACGAGCCTATCTCGGTTCCCAAGGATCTGAAGAATGAAGTAATATCCATCTACAAGGAGGAAATTTCGTCATTCTCTATTTAGAAGCACTTCTCTCTAATGGCTCAAGATGTGATTTGGATGCCAAAGTAGCTTAGTGGGTAAGGTTTAATCTGAGTAATTCGTCTTGATATTGTGCGAAATATGCTTGTGGCGCTTATACTAAATACACGATTTGGAGAGTCTGAATTCGAGGTTGAATACGACCCACCAAATACAATTGAAATGATCAGGCATGGCGTTGAAGCTACTGGCCATGAATACATCTTCATCGAAGCTGATGAGAATGTCATAGAGACCTTAAAGGAAACGAAGCCCGACTTGGTCCTTAACAGATCAGAAGGCCTTCGTGGAGAGAGTAGAGAATCTCACATCCCGGCCATCCTTGAAATGTTGGGAATCCCCTACGTAGGAGCCAACGTCCTTACAACCGCTGTGTGCCTTAACAAAGCGTGGGCCAAAATGGTACTAGCATATCACGGAATCCAAACCGCAAGTTTCAACGTCTGTCGCACTTTGGAGGAATCGGAAGCAATTGACTTCAAGTTCCCGGTAATTCTGAAGCCAAACGAGGAAGGCTCATCGGTAGGAATTAACGAAGACAACGTAGTAGGAAGTAGAGAAGGTCTTAGGGTCAAACTTGGAGCAATGCTGGAGTCTTATGAGCAATCAATCCTGATAGAGGCGTTCATTGAAGGCCGCGAATTCAGCGTGGGCATACTTGGTCGTTCTGAGGGTCCTCCAGAAGTATTGCCCATATTGGAGATTGATTTCTCTGGCTTTCCTCCAGAAGTCATGGGTGTCTATGGTCAGCGGGCAAAGACTATCTACGAGGATTTGAGTCACTACGTTTGCCCAGCTGAAATCCCTGCATCCCTTAAGGAGCAAATAGAGCAAACCACACTTGATGTGTGCAAATGTCTTGAGGTCCCCGATTTTGCCAGAATCGACTACAGGATGAACGAGAAGGGCGAGCTCTTCTTCCTAGAAATCAACCCGCTTCCTGGTATGGATTTCGACCTTGAAGAGAATGACATCTCCTTCTACCCCTATATGGCAATGAGAGCTGGCTATACCTATGATGAGTTAATCCGCAGATTGATAGAGTCTGCATGTAGTCGTTATGGAATAAGTTCATGAATAAGATGTGATTTGAAAGAGAGGAGCTGAAACGAGTATGTATCTGAAGGACCAACCCGATCCAGATGAATTGGCGTGGATTAATCTCAAAGAAGCTCTTTCAGAGGTATTCTCTGATGAAGTCAGTATTATCTTCCCCGAAGTAGTTGAAGATATTCACATTGAATGGTTCACAGAACTGGAGCACGAAGCATTCAGAACTGCGTTGAGGTATTCAGAGGCTGAGATTCTTGAGCGACTGGAGAATCCTGGTCATTTTCTCATGTTTGTGCTTGTGAAAGGTAAACCTGAGGCTTTAGTGTTTGGATACTCTCTCCCTAGCACGTCATACGTAAAGACATTCCACTTGGACACAATTGCTGTAAAGCAACAGCGGAAGGGCATTGGAACCATTCTTATTGAGGCTCTTATAGAGTGGACTCGGACTGAGAACTTCATCGTAATATCTGTTGACACAGAAGTTGAGGACGAGAAGGGTATTCAGCTTCAGAGATTCTATGAGGGATTGGGATTTAGTATCGTGGCCAGAGAGGACTCAGGAAATCTCACGATGAAGCTGGTCATATAGTCTGAAAGAATCAGAAATCCCTACCAGTGAGGATCGCCAAGAAGGTTCCCTTTACTACCACTCGACTATCAGCAAGGTCTGACATAACAGCAAGCGTGCTAGCGGCCGCGGGCAATACATTAAGTCCCTCCTCTTCACGAAGTAACCTTGAGAATTCAATCATCTTTGCCTCTGATGCATAATCAGCAAATCCGTCAGATTCGTATAGAGCATCCAGTGCTTCTTGTCCGTCAAAGGAGTGCCAGTTTGTCAAGGGTTCATTAATCCTAGTTTCCTTGATTTCTTCCCTGCCCAAATCCATGACTCGTCTACTTCTCATTTTATACGACTTAACAACGGCATTGCCGCGCCGGGTGCTTGTAGCCACCATTCTAGGTACCTTCATTGCTTTCCCTGCTGCAACTAGGTTCTTGAAACCCAGATAGGCTCCGGCTATGGTAGTTCCATTCCCAACTGGACAGAACACAAAATCTGGAGCCCTTCGCATTTCGCGAAACACTTCATATGCTATCTCTGCATAGGCATTCAACGCAATCTCAGTTGTTCCGTCAGCTCCAGGATTCGCATTGTACCATCCATTCTCTTCACACAAGCTGCCAGAGAGGTAAACTAGGTCCTCGTACTGCCCTTCTTCAAAATGGAGTTCCGCTTCGGTATCCTGTATTCTCTTTAGCCTGTCTTTCGGAAGGTGATAGCCCTTGGGAATGAAAATGTGAGCAGGGATATGCCAGAGCTTTGCAGCATATGCAAGAGCCGCGCCATAATTCCCACATGTGGCAGTGACTATTGCGCTTGCTTTCTTATTCCAGGCGTCTTCTGCCAAGGCCAGAGCAATTCTATCTTTCTGGGTGCCTGTAGGATTTCCTCCCTCGAATTTGAGGAATAGCTTCTCAACACCTACTTTGGGAGCTAAATTTCGTGATTCCAAAAATGCTGATGAGCCGACGATATCCTTCCACCTTGCTTTCGGAGGAGTCCTTTTGATATCACCACTAGGGCTTGCTTTTGGCGTCTGCTTGTCTTCTTGGTTCTCATTCATGTTCAGCTAAGGCAACCTGGTTTTGTTTTCACACAACTGGAATTGAACATTGTTCTTCGTATTTATTCTTATTCTCTCTGGGGCTGTCCACTTGGAGAGAATCATGCGGAGGAAAGTCGCCTGATACGTGCGCTGCACTCTGCCGAGCGTAACTGATTGCCAATTTCATCGTAGAGCGCTTTGGCAACTTGCCAAGTACGTATTGCTTCTTCAGGTCTCCCCAAATGCTCAAGGCAAAACGCTCTGTAGTAGAGATGGTCCGCATTATCTGGCTCAACCGAAAAGGCAGCGTCAAAGTCTATTAAGGCCTCATGAAATTTCTCAAGAGAGTAGTAAACTAACCCCCTCCTATGCGCCACTTCTGCATTGTTTGGGTCCAACGCAAGGGCCGTGTTGAAGTATTCGAGTGCGACCTCATCGTCCTTCATTAAGAGCAAGTTCTCGCCGCTCTTGGCCCATGCTTCCACATATTCTGGGTTCGCATTGATTGCTTTCTGATATGCATCATGAGCTTGCCTATATGACTTCATTAGCCTGTGAATGTCCCCCTTCTTTATCCACAGGTCCGGGTCGTCAAACTTGATGCTGACTGCTCTGTCGTAATAGAACAGGCATTGATTGAAATCCTTCACTTCCAGAAAGACATCTCCCAAGGTCGAATAGGCGTAGGCTTCTTCAGGGTCAATACGAAGCACCTTCTTCAGTACTTCGACCGCTTTCTCGTACTGCTTGAGATCGAGATAGATTTTGCCAAGCTCCATTAGGGCTGGGACAAACTCCTCATCAACTTCAAGTGACCTCTTCATCCAAGTAATGGCGCCAACAAGATCCCCTCTAATCTTGTGGAAGCATCCCTTTCCATAACGTGCTCTTGGATTATTTGGGTCGATTTGTAGAGCCAGCTCAAGATGTTGTTGACACGCCTCGAAATCCTCAAGGGCTCGCTGCGCCATTGACATGTACACCAAAGCAGCCACATTCCTGGAATCAAGTGCTAAAGCACTACCAAAGCAACTAGCTGCATCTCTTGCCTCTTTTACCTGCATGTATGCAATTCCCATATTGATCCAAGCTGCAATCTGCTTACTATCCATACCAAGTGCGATTTCATAGAGCATTATTGCCCTTGCATAACTCCCTTCAGACAGATGCAAGTTGGCTATCTTAAACAATATGCGGGGCAGACGCTCATCCTCTCTCAGCGCTTCTAGTGCGTTCTGCATCTCTGCCTCCAAACTTGTGATTGACTTCCGTTCCCTACTATGAATTGCCCTAGGCCTAATCCTCTCAGGTTCAAGGATCTCGCTTTTCATGACAGTGTCAAGTTTTGTTTCAAGCTCTCCAAGAATCTGATCGGGATTCATTTAACACTACCCCGCATTCCTAGGATATTCATGCGGATTGATATCTTATCAACCTTGGCAACAGATGTCCTCAAAGGTGGAAGACTCCGTCCGTCAGGTTTAGAATCGATATTTGTTCGAGCCAACGTGAATGATGCCCGCAACACAATCGATCGATTACCTTGCGAACATCCACGAATGTTGGTGGAATTCCTCTTCTCATATGATTAGATTAAGAACTCCGGAAGCGGCAAGTATGCGGCATGAATCACTTGAAATGTGCCTACAGTAATCAAGAAGATTGCCATATAGTATGTGAGAAGAATGGCAAGCTCCCGTATCTCCTGTCTTGCAAATTCGTGATGAAAGTCCCGAACACCAATTAATGAATCTGATATCACAAATAGCAGGGCACCTATGAATACCCAGCCACCACTCTCCCAGCCAATGGCTAGCCAATAGAGAAGTGATGTGCTAAGGGTTAAGGAAATTACGATGGCATAGAACGCGACAGCGTTAAGCATTACCTTTGGGATCTCAGTTTCGGATGTCTTGAGATATTTGTGGTAATAGAAGACATACACCAGCATAGCAAAGAAGCAAAGGGCAAATGCAGCAAGCGGGACGGTCATGTCAAGGTAGAGGCCCATCACAAGACTCTGCCAGACAAAATTGACAACAAAGAATATGTGAGCAAACAAGAACAGGCCCAATCCAGCTATCAGACTGAATTCAAGCGCAAAGTCTCCGCACGCACAAAAGAATACAGCTATTGCCAATAGTGCGTAGAAGATAATGGGGTACGGCTGAAATAGCAAAACCGCAACAACAGCAGATACTCCCGGGATTGCCTTTATAGTAGCCAGGATCGGCGTTTTAACTTGAAATCTTGGAATTGCTCTTAGAAGTATTGCAATGGCTGCAAAGATCCAGAATATCGTGACGAAGAGAAGGAATGACATATTCCTCCATTGCGCATACGTGACTTAATAATGTTCAATTCTTGGGCTTTATGGCCTGACAAACTAGGGATAATACAAATCCCAAGTGGGATTGTATGTGTGAATCAGGCTCAATAGCTCGTTGTAGGTATCCTGCGTGATATAGTTCATTATGCTTGAGAATTCGTTGTCAGACCAGATGTCAAAGTGGACATGAGCTCCGTCCCCAATATGCAGGAAATCAGCAATCTTCTGACCCTTCTCCACCCAATCCCCCACCTCAACATCTACCATGCTGAGTTGTAGGTCCTTATCCGCTTCATCAAGTGTGAACGGTTCAAAGCAATACCCGATTGTCACTGACTGATTGAACTGAATATTGACGTGGACCATGTACATATTGTATGTTGACTCCGGGTACTCCTGCCACGAAATCTCCACCACAAGTCCCGGGGCTGCGGCAATGACATCAGAATGATTATCGAAGAAGTAGTCAACTCCTCTATGCTCGAACCCCCAGGGGCAATTATCACTGTCACTCCAACCCTCATTGAAAGCGTAGATGTCCGATTGGCTGACGTAGATCACTCCAAGGTCATTCAGTACTGTAGAGTCGTAGCGGCCTTCATTATCAAATGCATTTGCAGTTTCTTGGAAATACCACAGTGCAATTCCAGCAACGACAACTCCAATGACTAGGAGAGCACACCATTTGCGCGACATGAGTTACGCTCTGCAAATGCACTGAAAAGAATTCCTCAGATTCCATGAGTCATGCCGCATATTCAGCAGACTTAAAATTGTCCCCTCACAAATCCTGTAAAGGGTGTTTGAATGAGGCGCGCAGCCGAAGCAGGATTGGTCCTTTGTTTGATAGGCGGCGTGCTAGTAATGGCCTTGTTTGGGCCAGGATCATTGCCAATTGTCAAATATCACTATGAAAGAGACCTTTCATCGGTTACTGCCAGTCGATTCAAACTGATTGTCAGCGGGTTTGAAGATTGCTGGCTTGATATCTCTATTAGAGATGACCCCAACCTGGTATACGAGGTAGACCTTGAATTATATAATCGAGGCATCGATGAAGATGATTTCAGTGTTGGTTACAGTGAACTTGAAGGCCAGGGCACCCTGAAAGTTCAAGCAGGAAATTACCTCTACTACGCGCGGAAAATCACAATCGTGCTTGGAAATTCGCTCCCTCTTTCAATTAGTGTCTTCGGAAAAAACCTCACATCATCTATCGTACTCTCGAATAATGCTATCTTGGATGATGACAGTACAATTGGCATTGGATATAGCTATGGCTCTTTATCGCTCAGGTTCGCTGAAAACTTGAACATCACAGGATACGTCAAACCCCATATTTTCCAAATAGAAGCAGTCAATCTTACTGTGAACCT
>JBHLND010000182.1:0-5973 GCA_048937485.1 Promethearchaeota archaeon | reverse complement strand
TCAACAATCTTCACAATTCTCAGTTCAAGGTCTATCTGGTTATCAATGAACTCAAGAGTTTCTTCCTTGTTCAATTTCTAACTCTCCTAGTCTTAGACATCACGTGTCTTGATAAGACTCACTTAAGACTCTTGACAAAGGAACACGTTTACGCCCAGGGTCTACTTCATAATGTATATGAGTCTGAAAGGCAATCCGACATTCACTTAAGTTGAGGTAATCCCGGAAAACTTGGAGGCTGCGTAGCACTTGCCCACTGTTGTGATTTACACTGCACCTGAATGTCCTCACTCGAGCAAATTGAAGGAATTCCTGAAAGAGGCTGGTGTCAGTGCTGAGGAGAAATGCATTCTTACCAATCCAGAAACCGCTGCTGAGTTGAAGAAGCTTAGTGGCCAAATGGCCATTCCTGTGGCCTCTGTTGACGGAGAAATATTCGTCGGATTCGACCGTCGTGCAGAACGGCGATTGAAGCGGAAGCTGGGGGTTTAAGGGAATGTACGATCTTGTTATTATTGGCGCTGGAGTTACGGGCTATGGAGCTGCCATGTATGCTGCAAGACTTGATTTGTCTGTTGCCATAATTGGGGATATAGAGGGCGGTACAATCACACTGACTGATGATGTAGCAAATTATCCTGGTTTCATCCAGCTCACCGGAAAGGAGCTAGCGGATAAACTCCGTGAACATGCATTGGATTATCCTGTTGATATTGAAACTGGAAAGGTGGAGGACGTGTTTCGAGACAAGCAGGGCATGTTCTATGTTGTGACAACCAATAAGACCTACCTGGGGAAAGCTATTCTCTTCGCAACTGGAATGAAGGAACGCGAGCTCGAAGTTCCAGGTCATGATGAATTGCGCAACAGAGGTGTTTCCTATTGTGCGCTTTGTGATGCTCCACTCTTCAAAGAGAAGACAGTGGCCGTAATTGGGGGAAGCGACAGCGCGGCAAAAGAGGCGCTCTTGCTGGCCAAATACTGCCCAAAGGTCTACATCATTTACAGACGAGAGAAGATACGACCTGAGCCAATAAATGCCAGGCGTATTGAAGCCGAACCAAAGATTGAGTTAATCACAGAAACGAACGTGACAGAGGTTTTAGGCGACACCAGAGTTACTGGAGTCAGGCTTGACAAACCGTATAATAGCTCGGACACCTTGCCTCTTGATGGCATTTTTGTCGCCATTGGTGGAATCCCGTATTCAGATCTGGCAAAGAAGCTTGGCGTTGAAACAAACGAGAAGGGAGAGATTATCATTGATAGGTCCAGCAAGACGAATATCCAAGGCGTTTTCGCTGCTGGAGATGTTGTAGACTCGGAATTCAAGCAAGCTATTACAGGTGTGTCAGAAGGTGTGCATGCAGCATATCAGGCATATCGTTACGTTAATGAAAACGAATTCATCTTCACATGCGGTCAGGAGTCGGAATAGGTGTTCCTACTTGAATGAACCAACTGCTACGCCCCACCTGTAGAGCTCAGCGTGGAATACTCCAGCCTTTACAGCGGGATCATTCTCCATTATCTCAATGGCTCTTTCATGAGAGTCTACCTGAATCAAAACAAGCCCAATTAGAACATCAGAGAAACGTCCTGCTATCTTGACCTCTCCTGACCTATTAAGCTCCTGAAGCCTGGCAAAATGCTCATCTACTATTTTCTCCGTTCCTTCGCCACCGTATGCAGGAGCAGGGCGTAACATAATCACGTAATTCTGTTTCTCCAATGTTCAATCCTCCTATCTGCGGAGTGCTAATTGTCTATTGCTTCATAGAGCTTCTCGATGAACATCTCTGGTGGAGTTAGACCTTCTGCGGAAACAGTCTCATTGAAGATTGTCTTGGGAACCCCAAAAACCTCGTACTTGGTAGCAAGCTCCTGAAACTCGAGTGCCTCCACCATATCTGACTGAATCAATGGATTCAGTACTGCTGCTTGATGCGCTAATCTTACCATTCCTGGACAATAAGGACACTGTGGGGTTGTGAAGACTTGGATATGAATCTCCTCATCGATTGCTTTGATATCCTCGATGATGTCCGGAGGCAAAGCAGCTGTACCTGTTGACACATCCACAATAGAACCTATCAAAGCACCAAATTCGTGACCAGCTGGAATTCCATAGAAGCGTATTCTATAGGGTTCCTTTCCATGAAGAACAATTGCCGGATGATGCATGACCCCGAACTTGGCTGCCTTACCTTTTCCTATCTCATCATTATGAATCTCAACCTCAATTTTATCGGACAACGCGGCAACCTGCTCAACAAGTTCTCTGGTGTCATTGCAGTACAAACACTTGTGGTCTGCAAGGAACACGTGCATCGTAACATCCTCTTCTAAAGGCTCGAAGAGTTCCGTGATCTGTGCCTTCATCTCATCGCTGATTTCGATGACCATCAGTTAAACCTCAAAGCTTCGTAGGAGTTCTACGATATAATCGCTTTGGCGTAGCAGAAATCCCGACTGGCAGTACGTGTGCTTGACAGGTCTCTCTGCCATTCTTGAGCAAAGGCAGTCCAATCACTACTCGCCTTCAATGTGTACCTATTTCATTGAATCGTGTGCGATGAAACTGTTTTCTCAATCTAGCTTTTCCACCCTGACTATTGCCCTGCCCTCTGACTTCGTGATCCTCAGCAAATCTCTCTCAGTTTTTATTGTGAAGGTTTCTCCTTCCTTGAGCCTCCTGAGTACAGGCTTTCCTAATGGTCCATTCAGATACTGCCCATAGGTCTTTGCGAGTCTTGCAATTTCCTCTTCCCTTGAGGCCATGTGAATACCCTACCTTAGCGCTACACTAAAATCGTCCTGACAGTATCTGCATAAATATAATTCCAATTTGCTCTGAAATATCTCTACTTGGGCGCCAAAATGGATGGTGAAGCTACTGCCAGTTTATTCGGCCCTCATCATCTAGTTCTTCAATTGCCAATGGTACGTCTTTCACACTCTTCTTAGATTTAGCAATCCTAATTTCAGTCGATTCTGAGATGCCAATATCCTCAAGATCCATACATTTGAGGAGCGGAGTTAAATCCACGTTATCGATGTTGTTGTCATGAGGATGATCACTGTATAGGTACATCTCCTCTAGAGCAGAGCAATTGGAAAGAGGACTCAAATCAATTGTCGTCAGATAATTCCCGGCAATATCGAGCGCCCTCAGTTCACTGCAGTTTGAAAGAGGTGACAGGTCCAACTCTGAGAGCAGATTCATAGCCAGTTCTAATCTTCTTAGGTCAATGCATCCGCTCAATGGACCCAAATCGATGCTAGATATCTCGTTGCTGCCCAACCGAAGAATTCTGAACTCGGTGGCATCTTTCAAAGGATTGAGGTCGATTTCCTGTAATTGGTTATGTTGAAGATAGACGAATTTCAATCCTGTAGCCTCATTCAGAGGAGACAGATCGATTGAGGTAAGCTCGTTATACATTAGGTTGACCTGAGTCAGCATAGTGCAGTTTTGCAGGGGTTGAAGATCAATGGAATTGAGCCCATTTGTCTCTAATTCAAGGCTTTCCAATTTAGCGCAACTAGCCAAGGGTTCCAAATCAATCTCTGAGAGCTGGTTATTGAACAATCGCAATCTACGCAGCTCAATACAGTCCGATAGGGGTCCTAGATTAATTCTCTGAAGTGCATTGGTTCCAAGGTTCAACTCCTCAAGGGACTTGCATTTGGACAAGGGTGAGATATCAATCGAGTTAAGTTCATTCTTAAAGAGAATAAGGCTGCGAAGACTTCCCAAATCTCCAAGTGGTGTCAGATCAATCTCCACCAAGTCGTTTCTTCCAAGATCTAGTTCTTCAAGCTCAGCAACCTCCAAAAGCTGATTGAGGTCGATAGATACGATTCCTCTCTTGCTCAAATCGAGGATGAAATCGTCCTGGTCGAATTCCTCTGACTTTGCTTCATTCTTTTTGTTAGTGTATTCCAGAGTAAGTTCGAACATTCTTCAACTCCTACTTAGTAATTCGAATCGGGGTTTGTTCCTATTCAATCTTGCCGGTCTCAGCCTTCTTCTTGTTATTGCCGCTACTGGTTGCGAATCAAGCCGTATTAGTTCCTATATAGGACATGCAACGTCAGGCATGCGGCTGCAGTGATACATAGTTACATTTTAAAATGAAAGCAAAGCCGGCAGGCGACGACTAAGGAGTTGGTGCTCGGTGGAAAAGAAGAATCTCGGAATACTTCTCATGACGTCGCCTTACACATTTCAGAACAGCCATACCTTCTATGATTTGACGAAGGCAGCGATTAAGAAGGGCTACGGCGTCAAAGTATTTCTTTTCGTTGACGGAGTGAATAATGCAAAATTGAGCCAAGACCCTGATCCTGACCGTCCTATGCAAGAAAAACTGCAAGAACTGGCTGATTCAGGAGTTGAGTTCCAAGCTTGTGGGCTTTGCACTTCAGCTCGAGGCTTCAGCCAGCTTGGTGAGGATTTCATTGAAGGAGTAGAGGTGTCTGGACTTACCGAGTTTGCAGAGCAAGTAGGAGAGGTAGACCGATTCATCGCTTTTGGCATATAGGAGTGAGGTGAGATGGAGTTCACAGAACGATCAGTACTCATTCTGGTTCGAAGCAGGCCCTATGGGAAAATCATTGCATTTGAGGGCTGGCGCGCATCAGTTGGCATGTTTGGAATGGATCATGAGCCAACTCTTCTATTCATGAGTGATGGTGTTTACTCATTGTTGAAGACAGCTGACGAAGTTCCCTTCAGAATGTTCAAGGCCACCTACCTTGACTTCGATGGACGTATCTTGGCTAGTAAGAAATCCCTTGAAGAACGTAATATCAGTCCGAATGAGCTGATTGAGGAAGTTGAAATCGTAGACGAGGATGCTATTGCAGCAGCCTTTGTGGACCATGAGGTCATAGTGACATTCTAGGAGGAAATGGAATGAAGTTCTTGCTTTTCCTGAGTGCTGACTGCACAAATCTTGATGAAGCAGTTTCTGCCCTGAAAAAGGGAGGTCATGAGGTCGGACTTCTACTGATACAAGACGGAGTGTATCTATTGGATAAGGGTTGTCCCGAAGCAAGACATCTCAAGGGTTTGTCCATTCCAATATATGCTTCTGAGCATCATGTTGAAGAACGGGGAATCAAAGCTCGTTTAATCACTGATGCGAAACTTGTTGACTACTCAGCAATGGTTGATTTGATGATGGAGAAGTACGACAAAGTTATCTCCATGTGATTTGGGTTATGGGTGAGGCTCACATCCTTAGCTTTCCCTTCATTTGCCAAGATTAATACATGATGAGGACATAAGGAAAGAGGGGTATTTGCCATGGTGTGGAAGAAATACTCAAAGAAATTGTCCGATCTGCAGAAGTCAAACACAGAGATAGACATGAAGGTTAGGCGATATTTGGAGGAAATGGTCGCTGAGATTATAGACAAAGACACTGCAGTCAGCCTAGAATTCCTCAAGGACTATTTGCATCTGCAGAGGAACGATGAGGATGCAATCAAGGAGTTGAGATTCCATCTAGGTCTCTTGGAAGGCGTAAAATACGGAATAATCGGAGATGATTCAGACCAGTCTATTTACGTCTACTTCGAGAAGGAAAAACCTGATGAGTAGTCAACTTCAGCAAAACTGGCCGAAGAAAAGAAAGCAGGCAGGAGAGAACATCCAAGGCTCTCTCCTTCAGTGTAACCTAGAAGGTCATGACTCTATCATGCTTGAGAATCTCATCAATCATTGTGGCTGCGCCAGCAATCTCAATACGTGGGTCTCTCAAGTCGTCTTCTTTGATTTTCCTAAACTCAACCGAGTTGGAGCAGACCTGAATCTTGCCGCCTCCTTCAAGGAAAGCATCAATTAAATCAGGGAGGGGGGGAAAGCCAGGAGCTTTCACTTTCTCAGCAGCTCCCTTCTTCATCAGGTATACTGCATCCATCATCAGGAAAATGCTTGTTTCAATATCCTGTGCCTGGGCTGTG
>JBHLND010000181.1:0-5998 GCA_048937485.1 Promethearchaeota archaeon | reverse complement strand
CTTGCGCTGGACTGAATGCGTTGCTCCAGGGGTCTTCACCTTTCGATTAGCCCGTCCACGTGTTAGTAAGCCAGGTCTTGGCATCTTGTTTCACCTTTATGTAGCCAGTGGCTTTCTAGGAGCGACTTGTCTTTGCTTTTAAGGGACACGGTGCGCCCGACCAAAATAGCATACGGTCAGATATCTACAAAATCCGGTGGAAGCAATACAAAATACTCAACTATGATGGCTAGAATAATCCCACTAAGAATTAGATGTTTCCCTGATACTTTGTTGTACTTCACACCTATTCCTTCCATTATTACACCAATAAGCACCACAATTACTGCAGAAGATGCTCCTATGAAGATGAGTGCGTCCCAAAGCTCTCGAAGATATGCAATAATGAACTCTGTAAATGAATCTAAGGGACTTGGAATCTCAAGAAGGCTCATTCCATTTCAATATCATGCTTAGTTGTGGAATAATAAGCCGAAATGGTAAATCCTCCACGAAAAAACTGCAATTCTCTACTATTTCTCTGCACAAGCGTTTGGGGTGTTGAACTTGGTCTTCAGGTGCCTGTAATGTTGATGCCCATAAGTCTCTGCAGAATTTGACCAATCCCAAGACCTACCATCATATAGAATCCGAAGAAGGTCATTCCAAAGCCATAGGCAGTTGGAACTCCAAGCCAACCTGTAAAGAATGGCAACAGCTTATGGACACTGAATGGGACAATCGCAACAATCCTGTCTAGTCCAGTTGCAGGATCGAAATAGAAACCTCTCAGGACTTGAAACATAATGAGGAATGGAATGATAAAGATGAGGGATGGTTTACAGCGCTGAGTTAGCATCTCCCTTTGTATTCTTTCTATGTATGCCTTTCTTCTCCTTACCTTTCTCAGGAGCTTCTCATTCTGCGTTCGTTCTGCTTCTTTCTGCATCTCTTGATATTGCTTGACCTCAGCTTGGTATCTATTCAACCGCCTCAGGTCTGTAACCTTTCTACTGGTTAGGTTAGTTATCATTGTGATTGACATTGAAACCAACATTATGAAAATAGCAGAGAGTGGCGGTGTCTGAAATATCTGGAAGGTGCTTCCGAACCATGCCATGAAATCAGCGAAGATGTCCTGCATGCGGGATCTACTCCATTAGAGTTGCTGCTAGTTCTGCTGCCGCTTCCTCTACTTTACCTTCACGGTTCTTGATTATTCTGACTGTCGCTCCAGTAAAAGTACCGACTGCAATTGCCGCAGCCTGGCACATCCGTTGATGCGTGCCAATTTCCTCAACTAGTTGCGCGTCGCGGGTTCGGGTTTCATCGGAGCTTCTTCGGCCAGCAATCTTCTCGGGATCTGCTTCTACGAGAACCACAGTCTTTGGCTGTATTGCACGGGCAACCCACTCTGGAAGTCCAATCAGGAATCCGTTATTAGTTTGAATCAATGTGTGTGTGTCAACAATGACTCGAGCCTTCTTCGCCTTTTTTGCAATTGCCTCGCCAGCCAATCTCTGTACTTCGCGTTGCTTTGCCGTGGACATTTTTCTTAGTTGGTCGCGGTCTTCAATAAAACCCTTCTTGACTGCAATCTCGAACATTTCAGTTCCAATATTAAGAATCAGTACATCTTCATTATGATTCTGCTTGACTTTCTCAATTGCAGTGTTTATCACCGTGGTCTTCCCAACTCCTGGGATTCCTGTCACTATGACTATCTTCCTATCTTCTGCCATGGAGCCAATCACCCAGTCTAAATCAGTGAACTGGGCCGTGCACTAGCTGTACTCGTTATATAGGTTCTGCAATCCCTTCTAACTGAAGGGAACTATGTTTGCTTATCCGAACTAGTGACATAGTCGATGATATCTGCCAAGAACGCATCATGTCCTTCTGCAAGGGCAATGAATTCTTCCTCTAGCGATATCCACCACAAATCGAAGATTATTCGGTCCGGTGTGGACTCGATTCTAATGCTTGGATCTTTTTCTTCATGAACCCAAGTTTCTGGCGTTTTCTCTGATGTCATAAGATGGTAAAAATGCCTTCTCTGAATCTCATTTATTCCGTATTTGGTCTGGTCTACGTCAATGGAACCCAAATACTTCCCAATTGTGAGAGCAGTGAGTCCAGTTTCCTCTCTTGCTTCTCTGATAACCGCAGATTCTAGTGACTCGTTTTCTTTGGGTGAGCCTGCTGGTATTTGTTTTCCAAACTGCTCAAACTCTCGTTCTCGAAATACTAGGAGGTCTCTGCCACGCGTGACGTATGCAAATACCTTCTCTCGAAGAGGAAGTCTGGCTTCTTGAGGAGGGTCCTCCATCCTCCTCTCCTCACTTCTTCTTCTTTTTCTTACTGTTCTTTTTCTTCGCCTTCATCTCAGCTCTCTTGATTTCTTTCTGAGATACAACAATCTCTGCTACTTCAGCTTCCAGAATGCCTTCTTTCTTAATCACGCGCTTCCTGGCAGCCAGGGCTTTCTCAGAGTCTATCTTTTCAATCTGTGGCTTGAGTACAACTGTTGCTCCCATACGAGCTGCAACACTCGCCATCTGCTTTCGAATTCTCTTTTGATTCAGCTCGTTTGCTGCAATAACAGGCAAGACGAATGCCATAACAAGAAAGGGAAGTCCCAAGGTCCAGAATAGGCTGTTAGAGAGGTTTTCGATATTAGGGACTACATAGGGCTCAGTAAGATAAGGTTCCCAGAAGTAATTTGTAAAGGCTGAGATTGGATATGCGATTATCGCAAATCCTCCCAGAATATTCCCAACCCAGCGACCGACTCCCTGTGTGTCCGGGCACTGTCGAATGTTAAGCTTGTCGTCTTTTAGATGACTTACTATCCCTGCATCATTCAGTATCCAGGTAGGCATGAATAAGGCCAATGAAATAAGCAAGAAAAGCAGAGCGGCCATGAGCGACAATGCAATCTCATATTGAATCTCCATCCCCACAGGGACAACCGGGTTCTCACCAAAGATCCATCTCTGGATTGGACCTTTGAGCATCGCCGAAGAGCTCAGGCTAAAGAGCGCCGGTGCAACAGCTCTGCGAGCCATTCGCATCCCGCCAAACTCTGTTCCGATATTCATGATGTTGACCTCATAAGATGCGCTCCTGATAATGCTCGCATAAACCAATAGAAGCGCTGCTCCTGGAACTGCAATCAAGGCATACTCAATCAGGAGTGCTGGGATTGCAATTATGAGTATGAAGGTTAGGTCGAATGGTATAGTGATATCCATTACATCGAACGCAGCCCTAGGAGGGACTGCGGCTATGACATTTGTAATCATTTCTATGGAGTACCACGCGCCAACTAAGAACAAGAATGTCGGGAAAAGGTATCGAATCTTCCTATTTTCCAATGTCTAGACCCCTATCTCGGTCTTTTGCTGTTTTTGTGCTGGACACTTTCGTATAATAGGTTTGTCAGAGGCCTGAGTGAGTGTTTCTTCCACTAATAACAATAGATCCACTCGTCTAATTGCGGTCGGAAGCATCTACCAAGTTCTCGAGTGGCACCCATCCCTCTTCACCATCAGGATTCTCCACCCATGCCCAGCTCGCCGCCGTTTCCTTCACCGTGAGAATCCCTCCAATATCCACTGACAGCTCGAAGGAGTCGTAATCTCGAAGGGCTTTGTACAGCCCTGACTGAGACTGCTTAGAAAGATATACTTCGGGTATCCCAGCTGATATCCCGGATTCATTGGTGCACCATATCCAACCATCCCATCTGGTCTTGCGTTCTTCTCCTCGAAGAAGGTCTCCAACATTCATTTTGAGAGAATCAGATGATTCAGGTCTGTGCGTCTTTATCACCCGTACAATTCGCAAAGCTTCACCACGATTGGTTAGTTTGCTTTGCTGCTTTCTTGCTAGCATAAAACTCCAATACTCGGTATTTACGAGAAACTGCGTAATTCAGACGTACTTCGCGTTAGTTGAGAGGACAAAGATTCAAGGCGAGGAGAGTGCCCCGCCTTTCATTCCTAGATTATTCCTAGTAATCCAGCGACTCCTTCTCCGCCCATCTGCGCTAGTTGCTCCTTTGCAATTTGCTCGTAGTATTGCTTGATAATCGATACCATTAGCAGAATTCCTGTACCGCTGGCAAGAGCACCCATAATGTCTGCAGCAGCAGCTAGGATCCCCACGAGGAAACCACCAAGACCGGCAACTACTGGGATGTAACGGTCGAGAAGTCTCTCGAGTATCTTCTCACTGGTCCTAAAGCCTGGCACGATGTATCCAGAGTTTAGAAGCTGACGAGAAACGTCTCTGGGTGCTATTCCTGAGATATCGACCCAGATCTTCGAGAATCCCCAGCACAATAATATCATCAAGGCCGCGTATATAATAACGTGCACAGGGTCAAACTCCAGCGATTGACTGAAGATTCCCTGAGGCGGAGTCACATATTTGCAGAGCCCTGATTTAGCTATCATTCGGTTTGTTCCGTCGTCTGCGGATTCAAAAATGCCTATCCAACTGAGAAACGGATTGAAACCACCTGCGTTGAAATTCTGGTAGATGATCTGACCGAAGAACATGATGTTTGCGAAGAGGGCCTGAGCAAGTATCACTGGGATGTTGGATGTGTAGAGGAGCTTTATTGGATACCTTGCCTTCATACCCCTGTATTTCCCATATTGCAGGGGTATCTCCACTCTCACCGTTTCCATCCAAATAACTGCTAGCATGATGATCAAGGTGATTATCAATGAAACCACGCTAGGATTGAGTCCGTCTCGAAGGAGGAACCAGCCCCAGTCCACAGGATTGGCTCCAGTGAACAACCTCATCACGTTTGATAGAAGGGCTGCAATAATTCCCTTGGGCAGATTCGTGGCAACATCGCCAGGACCGGTACCCTCAATATCAATGAAGTTCAGCGCGTTGTACATCACCTGACCTGCTACGTTGGTCATAATGAACAATGACACTCCAGATCCAAGGCCCCATCCCTTCTGAATCAGCTCGTCCATAAGGATGACAACTATGCCCGAAATAAAGAGCTGCATGAACACTATGACCATTGCATCAGGTGTCAGAGTACCGTAGGCATTACCATAGATGTAGGCAATTGCCTGAAATGCAGTCATGACCATTGCCAGGACTTTCTGTCCACCTGTGAATAGTGCTCTGTCTTCTGGGTCTCCGAAGTCCACATTGATGATCTTCGAGCCTGACAGTAGCTGCATTACTAGTCCTGCAGTAACGATTGGTCCTATTCCAAGCTCCATGAGGGTTCCTCTTGTGCTTGCGAGAATGACTCGCAGCGCCCAGAGGTAGTCTGTGCCGACTGTCTTATCAACACCGTACAATGGAATGTGTGACATAAGCAAGAATAGGATTAGTATGATTGCTGTCCACACTATCTTCTCTCTGAACGAGACTTCTCTGTCCGGTGCTTTTACTTCTGGCATCACCCGTACGAAAGGTGATAGAGCTTTTAGAAAGGTAGATGTCAATTCAGTGACGTCTCCTGCAGGTTTTCTCGGTTGGGGGATTGACTACGCCTTTAAAGGTAATGGTCTTGCTGCGAACCAAGCAATCTCTGACTTCGAGCTTACTAAAGGATCATTCTGCAGGAAGATCTACTGAGCCACCCTTCTCAGCAATCTTTTCCCTTGCTCGAGTGGATATCTCCTTCACTCCGATAAGGTCCAGAGCACGCGTCACCTTACCGGAACCTAGTATCTTGTCGATTCCAAGAGCTGCTACATCAATTGTATACTTCCGTGCCTTTTTTGTTGCCTTTCCTTTTTCCACCAGCCGGTCTGCTGCCTCATCCAAATCCCCAACATTGAGAGCCACCCGGTTATCCACAAGCCTTTGTGGACGCTTGAAGCCCCACTTGCCAAAGTATTGAGGGTTCTCTTGCATGACCTTGATATAGTGATGCTTCTTTGAGCCTGCCATTCCCTTACCTCCCCTTTGGCCTGAAGCTCGGTGGCCTGCACTAAAACCGTACCCTGCTGATCTCTGTCCTCTTAGCTTGTGG
>JBHLND010000009.1:0-26092 GCA_048937485.1 Promethearchaeota archaeon | reverse complement strand
AGTCGGTCTATTGCAGCTGCAGTTGCTTGAATTTCCTTCTCGATTGCTTCTATCATCAGCGGATCTTGCTCACCAGTCTTTTCGGATTCGTCTTTTTGTTCATGCTTTTGTGCACCGTGGAGGTTGCCATCAACAGCAAGAATCGAGGCTGCATCAATTCCCTTTGTTGAGGCAAATACGAATAGCAAAGAGCTTTCCATTTCTACACACTTCACTCTAGCCCGGGTCCACATGTCCAACGGATTATTGTGTGGACTCACGTAGTATACATCACTGGTCCAACAAATGCCCATATGCACACGATCAGGCGGCAGCAGCTTGGAGATCTCTTCATGTAATGCGAGAGACCAAGTTGGTGATGCAACTGCGGGATACTCCATTGGAGCATAATTAAGGCCAGCACGTTCATCTCGTACTGCGCCCGTCGGAACAACAATATCACCAGTCTTTACAATTGGGTCAATGCCTCCGCACGAACCAACCCGAAGTAACACATCCATTCCTAGATTTGCTAGCTCTTCTATGCAGATGTGAGTAGAGGGAGTTCCCATTCCAGTACCAGATATCGTGACCGGAACGCCTTTGGGAGTATATGCCCTGTAGGTGACAAGACCACGATATCGCGCGACCTCCTCTCCATCTTTCATCTTTGATGCCAAGGTTGGCACTCTATCGGGATTTCCAGTTATAATCACGACTCTCTCAACATCGCCTTCACCCACTCTGAGATGGGGTTGAATCCTGCGCTTCAATATGCTCACCTAGTTACTACTAAGAGATGCATTACCTGCTTTTCACTGTTAGGCTTGAAAGCAAAAATTCAGCAATTTGGATTATCTACCTTGGATTCTATGAATGACACAGTCTATACAAATCCAATTCCCACTTATTCTGTACACGCGCCCTGAACGGGGAACATGGCTACCGCAATCAGTGCAACTGCCAACCCTGTTTTCGAAATTCTCACCTAGGAATACAAGTAGCAGGGAAAGCAAACCCAATCTTGGCCGTACAACTTGCACTAGCTATTCACTTCCTCAAAACTAGCACTTGATGCTGCCTTATTATCCCCTATAATTTCGAGCCTAGTCAGCAATGATTCAGATATTGAGGGCACACAATAGACACTTATTTAGCTCAAGCTGTCAGGCTTGTACCACAAATGGTGATTATACATGGTCGAAGTAGGCTTCACTTACTTCTGCTACCGATGCGGGGGTAAGAACGAACTGAATCTGCCAAGCCCCGTTGCTCCAGCGTTCAGTCACACAGACTTGACATGTAGTCATTGTGGGGATGGCACTCGCGTGTTACTCAGTCATTGCCCGAATCCGAAATGCACCCACTTCGTCTATTGGATAAACGATCTATCCATTCCGGATTTGGTCACTAGTTTTGCCAAGTACATGACAACAAACATGCAAGGATTGATTGACCGCGCTGCACAGCAGGGAGCAAGAATCAGCATCGATACGGTGGACAAGTTCTCTATACCTGCAGCCTGCCCATGTGGACAAAGGTTCAATATTGACATACCAATTCCTGATTTGGACTAGACAGCCAGTGCTCAGCAGTAGTAATACCCTATGAAGCTCTCCTGCTTTGGAAAGAGTGTTGCAATGAGTGATTTCATAGGACCACGAACTATGAAGTCAATGTTTTGATGGGCCAATTCCTCTTGGCTGTACTGCCCCAGAAGCAGTCTAACGAAGTCGTTTGGAGGAGCTCTGAAGTCCAAGTACTTTCTATCCTCGTGGAGTCCGATATCTTTGATCTCCGTTATCTTCCCACCTTGGAAATCCAAGACGTAACGATGCCGGTACGTGTTTATTATCACCTCTTGCGTTAGTCCAGCAAACATCGTGTTCCGAATTCTTTTCTCAAGAACTGGGCGAATCCGTCTAAGAAACCTAACCACATCTGGAATTCGTAGCTGATGCTTCCATCCACGACTCATCTGTCCGTCAAAATCAAGACCAACACGTGACAAATTGCTGTTCACTGCTCCGGAGATAGCCAGAAGGTGGAATCCCTTTTCCACACTCTGATTTCGAAGAAATTCCAGTGCTCTCCTAACGCCACCAATACTCCGAATGCTGCTCTCAATAACATCCAAGTAGCTACTCTCTGGTTCCTTCTTGCTCTCCCTTGAAACCATGCGGAAGTAGCCATCGGTTTCTTTTCCCTTCTTTATAATATAGGTTGTGAAATCACGGTCCCATATCCTTCGGGCTTTCTCCTGAATCTCCCAGAGCCTTCTATCACGAATCGTGGAAATAAGCAGACGTTTTCTTAGCTCGTCGTAGAGTTTCGCAATATCATTGAGATTCTCCTTCGTAGCAGGATGAATTGTGAGACGCATCCAGTCAGGCTTCTCTTCCGAAGGAATAGCAGGAATTAGACTTGGTCTGAGAAGGATAGAACGCCAACCTGGTATGAGGAAATCATAGCCAAATTGCCGATAGAAGTAAGGAATGCCCTGGATTGTCGAGATATGGTTTCCTCCGCGATGAAATTCTTTCTCGAAGTATTTGTAATAGAGCTTTCTGATAAGGCCCATCCTTCTGTACTCTTTTAGGGTTCCCACAAAGCCAAGTTCTAGATTCTTCAGAGAAACACTATGATAAGCCCACACGCTTGGAATTGCATTTAGAGATGATACAATCTTCCCTTTGTCTGCATCGCGAATATAGTAGTTTAGCTCTCTGCCGAATCCAGGCATGCTTTCTAGAAGCCTTCTGAGTTCTTCTCCATCATGAGGCTCATGTATTGCCGAATTGAAGGCAATTACCGCGTCCACCTCGTCTTCGGTCTTTACTATTCCATATTCTAGTCCATCTGGAAGCGACAAATCTATGGGACGTTTCATGGTGGTTGGTCTCCTAGTTGTGGTGACTGTTTCAAGTGGGATGGCCTTCCAACGGAAGTTCCTGAAATATCATTTGGGGTTGGCAGTAGGGTAGCTGCAATTCAGTAACAATGGGCAGGTTTGACATCGCGGATTCTTACGTAGGCAAGTTAGTGCCACAATATCGATGATTCCCCAATAAAGTCGGCTATCCTGTTTGGCACCACCAAAAAGGGTCATGAACTTCCAGATTCTCTCCTCAGTGGGGAGGTCAATTTCAAGTGAGAATACTCGATTCATAAGATGCAGTACATTTCCATCTACCATAGCTTCAGGACATTCAAATGCAAAATTGGCTATTGCTGCTGCCGCATATCGCCCAACCCCTGGAAGCGATTCGAGCACGGCTACATCCTGCGGAACTTGCCCTTCATAGTCCCTGACCAATATTGATGCGGTTTCATGAAGATGTTTTGCTCGTACTGATTGAAGACCAAGAGTTGACACCATTCTTTCTATCGTGGAAAGTCTTGCTCTCTTTAGCGACATTGGATTACTAAATCGAGAGAGGAAATCATCATAGATTCTGGCAACGGCAGATGCGGTTGTTCTTCTCAAGAGCATCTCTGCAACCAAGATATGGAATGGATTCTTTGTGTTTCTCCAGGGAAATTTGCGTCCATTTCCGTCGAACCATTCTATAATCGACTCTCTAACCGCTATCAAACGCCTATTATCGAGAAGCCCTGCTTCTCCCATAATGCTCTCACTCTTTCAACACTGACTTAATCTTCTCAGCAATCTCATCTAAGGATGAAACAACTGTGATTCCTTCCATATCTCGCAACCGGTCAACGTTCTCAAGGTCAACTTGGCGAGTGCGTAACTTAATCTTAGTTCCATCAGGAACTATGGTTTCAATCTCGCCAGGTACTTGGTCAACAGGGAGGAGAACAACAGGGGTCGTTCCCTTACAGCACTGCGCCACTGCATTGGTTAGAAGTGTGTCTTCTATCCCATGGGCTATCTTTGCTGCTGAATTTGCAGTTAGAGGTGCTACAATCAGCATATCCCACTTGCCCATCTGAAGAGGGCCTGCAATGAATGGCACATTGGCATCCACCTCAGGTTTGACCTTGAATTGCTCATTAAGAGGGTTCCAAAGCCTGTACCAATTCAAAACCTGGCGACCAGCCTTTGACACAAAAATGTCAATTCGCACATCATGCTCTTTTTGTATCTGCGTCATCATCTCTACGGACTCTGCAATCAAATCGCCACTACCAGTTATTCCCCAAGCGATTCTCATCTCAGCTCAACAGAGCTTAATCTCCCACACACAAATATGTACCTGTAGCACATGAACACAAGGGAATTGGTGAAAGAACTGTGTACAGAGCAAGTGTAGGCATAACTACGAACATGAAGGTCAAGAATACAAATTGGATTGCCAGTAAGGCTGAAGATCTGGGGATTGAAGGGATTTGGATTGGAGAAGATATCGATCTAGGGCAAGATGTCTACGTGCTAACGACTGCAGCTCTTCTACAGGCGCCCACAGCTCGAGTAGGCACAGCAATAATGCCAATTACAGTTCATCAGATAACAACACTTGCTCGGGCGGCGGTAACAATGCAGCATTCTGGAAAGGGGAGATTCGTTTTTGGTACCGGCATTGGAGGGATTCAGGACCTTCGTAAACTTGGAATCCATGTGAAGAAGCCAGTGACCGAGCTAAGAACATCAATCCAAGTGCTCAAGCGCCTTTGGGCAGGAGAATCTGTCAGCGTCGAGAGCGAGCTAATGAGCCTCGATAACTACAATCTAGGTTTCAAAGACTCTGTTGCAATCCCCATATTTCTTGGAGTTAGAGGGCCGGAAATGCTCAAATTAGCGGGGCAAGAGGCGGATGGAGTTGTGCTCTCAGGACCAGTTGACTATCTCAAAGATGCGGTTCAAAGAGTGAATCGTGCTGCTAAAGAGGTAGGAAGAAAATCGGAAGATGTTGAGAAAGTGGCGTGGATTCCCACGATTCCAACATTCAAAGGAGCAGATGAAAAACTGGCAAAAACCGTAGTGGCGTTGGTTGTCGCTGACATGCCACAACAGGTGATAGACATTCTCGATGTAGATGTGGATCGGATTGACAAGATAAGAGCTGCAGTTGCGAAGGATGGGCCATCTGAAGGAGTGCATCATGTCGATCAAGAGATACTCGACGCATTCTCCATCAGCGGCGACAGAACCTATATGGTGGACAGATTTGAGGCAATTGCAGACTTAGGGATTACGGAGGTTGTGCTTGGTCCGCCCTTTTCCGGGAATTGGAGAGAGGCTATGATAGAGATATTCCAGGAGATTGCGAATAGACAGGGGATTTAGATGTATATTGCTATTCATCCCAGAGTAAATATGGGCTAGGATTCAATGCTTCGGAATCAATGGTCCAGCCTTGATCTCCATATCTCCAGTATTTTACAAAGTCAAACTCAGACCTTGAGCCCATCTGAAGAAGAGTCATTATGGGTTGAACAGATTTCACACCGGCGTTTTCCTCCAGCGATCGGAACAACTGGTAGTATTCAACCTGTTGACTGCTTGGAACCTGCGCCCAGACTATTATCCCTCTGGGAGAGATGAAATAGAAGCTGTGTGGTATGTGCCTGGTGGCTGACAAGACTCTTTGCTTCCAGTTATTGTCGCATATAATCTCAAAGCAAAGATTTGTTAGAAGCCCAATATTGGAGATGGAGATAAAGGGCAGAATAAGGTCACGGCGATTCACTTTTCGGAGGGAGTTGGCAGTCTGCTTTGCATCGATAGCCCAGCCTTTTGCTCTGAGATTTCGACTAAGGATGCGTGGCGGATTTCGAGCTCCAAGTTTATGCTCAATGGCAACCAGATAATCCGTTAGAGTAAATCCCTTTCGAATAGGCTTGCATTGGATGAACCTAGATTGCTCTTCTTCATAAGGGGTTTCAGTATTCAACGCTTCGCTAATTGAAGCGGGATAGGTCCAATGTTGACCATCAAAGTATGAGAATGCTGTGTTGCTGCCAAAGGCCTCCTGACTATGATAACTTGAGTAGCTAAACAAGATTGGAGATATCTCCAAGATATGTTGCTTAAAGAGTTCATAATTGCGTTGAGGGCCTGGAATCATGAAAGATATGTAGCCCAAATCGGTCATAGTGGTCTTTAGAATAGCCTTGGTAAATGGATACATTGAGAATCCGTGCTCTATGTCGTTCCATTCAACACCTTCTGCCAATGAAAAGAATAGAATAACTGATAGAAGGCCAAATGCTGTGCCATTAATTTGTGTACTAAATCGCAGCATGTTCCGAGACTCGAGCCTTTCAATCGACCGAGCAATTGTCCGCGGATTCACACCTAGGGATTCAGCCGCATTTACAAGTGGAATCAAGGGATTTTTCTCAAGAATTCGTAGTACGGCCAAGTCTGAATCAGCAACAGCTGCATCCGGAGTTAGGAAAGAAAAGCTATACGCGGATTTTACGGAGTCCTTGGTAATTAGATTCAGCTTCTTCAAAGTCTGAAGATTCGCAAGCAGCTTGTTCTTGAAATCCTCATTCATTGGCACCAAAGCAGGGTTTATGGGCGTCCTTGCGAATTCAGGATTCTCTTTAAGAACTTCGACAGCTTCTAGGGCATCCTCAATTGATAGAGAATTTGAGTAGATTCCAAGGTATATCCTCATAGCATCGATGTAGAACCTGACAGGTGGATCCTCTACCTCGGGAATATCATCATCGAAGGGAGTAGAAAAATCAAGAAAACCACTCCGAGCTGAATTCAGCTTCCGAGTGGGTTTCTCAGTTCGATGTTGTGTCCGTTTCAACCCTAACAACGCCAGAATTTACATTTACTAGGTTTTGGAGGTTCTGTTTCCGACCAGGTATTGTGTCAGGCTCTCCATTGAGTTCCATATTTGAGCCTCGCCTGCTATAAATGTACACATCTCAATTAATGGCCCAGATAGAGGAGAAAGCACCTGCGAAAGGGTAAACCATTCTACTGATTCTGGGAGGGCGATTAGCAGTGCCGTCATACCTGGTGCGTATAGAACACGAGTCTTTGGTAGTGTGCTTGCTTGAGCAAGAAGCAATCGAGCAACACTGGATTGAGATGCTGCGTCATTCAAACTAACAACAGCTGTTTTTGTTAGTCCAATATTCTTTATGTCAACGTAGGGATATGCCGCTTCCCTTCTTATGTAAGTGAGATTTCTCCTAAGAGTCCGCTCTGAACGAGGCTTGAACCCTAGTCGAATAAAGCAGGATGCTAAGTCAGATGCTGTCGCAAAGAAATTGCGGTCAATCTCTGAGCTAGCAATAAGATTCTCGGAATCCAAATTGGAAGATGTGCTCTGCTCAATTGGAGGATTAACAGGCAAAACATCTGCATAACCCTTTGCCATGTCGATAGTTGCACCAAAACGAAAACCAGCGTCAAAATCCCAATGCGTGCCATCGTATAGCCCTAGGTTAATGTGATGAGAAATATGAGAAGATGCTGCATATGAGATATCGAGGCTGTACGGACGCTTCCTGAATCTTTCCAACTGATTGTGGAACCACTGTCCACGTGAATCGGAGGGAAGACGTGCCTCAAAGAAGACCCGCCGATCCATGGCTGAGGAAATGGCAGATTCAATCACAACGGATGTGAGTGAACTTGATTTCAGCCAACTTGCGAACTTCGGGATATTCTCTGATCCTTCCTCCGCCTTTGCCCATCCAAAGAGATGAGTGAGACCCAACTTTCCATAATCAAAGTCCCCTCGTATTCTTAGGTCATAGTTTCTCTCAAGCTTGTCCCACAGCTGCGTAACGGCTGAACGAGTAACACCTAAATCCTGGGCAAGAGAAGCTTTTCTTGACATCGGTGCAATCGCCAATCTCCTCAAAAGGCGCAGCTCACCTGTTCCAAGACGTCCAGAACTGGTCATTCTCAATCACTTGTTGTGGCCATTTGTTTAGTTACCCTAGACAATGGTGTCCTATTTATTTAACGGGTATTCAAACTTGAAAAGCATCTTTTGAGGAGTTGCTTGAAACAAGTGGGAAATTCACTTCTGGTGAAGATTATCCAAACTCAACCCCTTGATATGTGGGTTGTTCCAAGGTTTGCTTGTCAGTAAATTGCAGGCGATGTTCGTGGCTATTCATGAATATCCAGATACGTATGTAGGTAATAGGTTGACCGAAGGTCACTTATGTAGGATTTGTGCAAAGAATAGTTGTGAGCATCGCTCAATGATGCCATACCGAGCGCAAGATGACGAAGGAGGTGAAAGCGATTAGGACAGACGAGATTAGAAGTCTCTACGAGAACATGACAGAGAACCGTGTTGCTCTGGAGCTGCTATCTATTGGAGTCGTTCATGGCATATCGACCATAGTACAGCCGCCATGTGAAGATCCACTTCCATACTGACCTATTTACTGCCTGCAGTGGATAGTGGATTTCAGATATGTCTGTATGTATGAGTCGGAAAGCCTTGACGTCATCGTGTCATCGGTATGTCTGACTAAATCAGAGAGAGATTGAACAAATGGAGAGAGAAAAAATGGGCCCAAATCCAAGTTCACCCGATCCAGAACCATGGTAAAGAAAAGGAATTCCTACAATGGAGGAAAAGAAATGATTTCAGAAAGAATCGAAACAGAGTTTGCGAATGCATACGTACCTGAAGAAGGCCGAGAAATTGATCCATTCACTGACTCGGAACAACTCAGGCTCGTCGCACTTAACCTGGAGCTAGCAGTCAGGAACTTGATCAGTTCCCAGACTCCGCCAAAGTGCCTTGTACTCACAGCAGACATTTGTTCACACAGACTCGTCGCTATGCCAACAGACAATGGCGATGTGAAGGTGTTAGTCTTCGAGTGAGGCAAGTAGCAAGAAGTGGAATCGACCTGCACTGGGAGGAGGAATAGCCTCCCGTTGGGTCTAGGAAAGTATGACGAGTAAAAGGAGCTAATATAGAGTAGAACTGTACTGGAGTGTATCCCGAGACCGACTCGGAGGAGGAACGGACCATGTCCAATTCAGGCTGGCGCTCTGCATCGAGCACGTGCATAGGCCTCGAAGCAGGCTTTGAGAGAGTTGGAAAGAGTCTGCCATACGGTCTGGGAAGTGGTACAATAAATTGGAGCATTATATATGGACGAAATGGTCACGTCGGGGGTAAGGAGCGAAGAGGAAGTGGAAGATAGCTCCGCCCGAGGTCATCCCCGTGATAATGAGCTTGAGTGGGATTGGGCGACGTTGACCGGTCATGATGACCGTTTTCCCCTTAGTGTTGAACTCGAGTGGGACTGGGCGTCGTTGACTGATGGTGAGAAGCGGCTTGGCGTCAGGGCTTCGCTGAAGGCTATTTTTGCATGGCGCAATTATTCAATCTATCTGGGCACTGCATGGGTGTTCAATGCACTTTCTGCAGTCTATGGGTACTTCAACCTGTATCTGTACCGCATTGGTTGGGAGTTCCTGACGATTGGCACAGTTTTTATGATTACATCAATTGTTTCAGCTGTTGCGCGCTTACTTGGAGGGTATATAGGAGACATAGCGAATCGCAAGTATCTATCAGTATTTGCAATGTTTCTGGCCTCTGTTTTCAGTCTTATTATGGGCTGGACTAAGGAGTTTGCTTTTGTGTTCATTGCGCTCGTGATTTATGCGCTCATAGATTTAGGAAAAGGCGGCTCCACGGCCTACATAATGGATAACATCCCAAGGGATCATAGTGGACTCGCCATTTCACTTTTCACAGCAGGAAGCTCATTTGGAATTATAACGCTGTTCGTGTTCCACGGCTTAATCGCAGAGCTAGGCTTCGTTGAAGGGCTTCGATTAATGTTCTTCGTAGCAGGATGTCTTCTCATGGTGAGCACTGCTGTTAGAGCAATCTATCTTGAAGGTGGAGAACAGGAAAGAAGGATGAATGATAAGCCATTGTGGAGGGACTTCTTCTCTGAAAATAAGAGAGCAGCTAGAATGATTATGGCGATGATGCCAGGAGTCCTAGGAATCGTGATGCTGGATGCAATCAGTGACGCACTCTTCAGGTTTGGCGCACTTATCTACACAAATGAGTTTCTGAATGTAGACTTTGCAGGTATTAACGTCATCGTTCTGGTGTCCCTAATCATAGTAGTACCTCTCCAACTCAAAGTCGGAAGAATGTCAGACAGAAAGGGAATGAAAAGAACGGCAATAGCAGTATATGCTGTAATGCCCATTTGCGCATTCCTGCTATTAATTGCACAGCAGTTTCCATATTGGGCGCCACAGGAGTTTATGGACGCAGCTGATTTGATTTTCCCCGGTCTTGGGGTTATATTCACAACTCCCTTCATAGCCATTGTTGGAAAACACATCAATGACGCATTGTGGTACCTCGTTCTGCTAACATTAATTCAGAAGAACATGCCTCGGACCGATACAGCAAAGATTCTCGGTGTATTTTGGTTCATTGTCTTTACATTCACAACATTCGGTCCCTTCTTGGGGGGATTGATTTTTACCTTCTTGGAACCAGCCTCACTATTTGGCTTGGTCCTCGTGACAAACATCCTAATTCTAGGTGGCATTACCAGGTTCGGTTTTGAGAATGGAAATTAGCTTGAAGAACCAGTTCTTAAAGAGCGGGCCTTGCATAAGGTGGTGGTTTGCAGAGAATGATGGATGATACAAAGAAGATTATGAAGGTAGTCTTTTTGCTGGAGTCCGCTTATCCAGATGCTCCAGAAACATACCTGAAATACAGCAATCCCTTTGAGATGGTTATTGCCACATTGCTTTCTGCACATACTGCTGACGCCTGTGTAAATACCATCACTCCGAAGCTGTTCGAGAAGTATCCTACGCCTCATGCAATGATGAAGGCATCCATAGAAGATCTGATAGAGATTATCAGACCCTGTGGAACCTATAACAGAAAATCTGAATACATTCAAAATGCGGCAAGATTGCTCGTAGAGAACTTTGGAGGGAAAGTGCCTAGGACCCTTGGGGAACTAGTCACCTTACCAGGTGTCAGTAGAAAAACAGCTAATGTAGTACTCTCTGTAGTTTTTGGTGTTAATGAAGGTGTAGTAGTTGACACACATGTGATGCGAGTAACTCAGAAACTGGGTTTTACAAAGCAAGACAAGAACCGCGAGAAGGTTGAGAGGGAACTGATGGATTTGCTGCCCAAGCACCAATGGTATGTCTATTCCAAGCTAATTGGGGCTCATGGTCGCCAAACTTGCATTGCGAGAAAACCAAAATGCACGGTTTGCGCAGTAAACGGGCTCTGTCCATCAGCTAAGCTGGACGCATAATCTGAATATCCAAAGAGTCTAAAAAGCGGTAACCATCATCCCACTGTTGAGATATCCGCGCAGGTGAATACCCTTTGCTAGAATTAAGATTCATCCGAGAGAACACAGATTTGGTGAGAGAGAACCTCAGAAGACGAAGAGATGAAGCTAAGCTGAAGGAGTTTGAGGAGCTTCTCAAGTTGGATGAGAAGGTAAGGTTCTTGATGAGAGAGATACAGGATCTCCGCACTCAACGGAATCGTTTGTCGAAAGAATTCGGGAAGATGAAGAAGGCTGGCGAGAACACCACCGAAATTGCCGAGAAAGTAAACAAGGTCAATGGCAAGATAAAGCTGAAAGAAGCTAGCAAAGATAAAGCTGAAACAAAGCTAAGAGCGATTCAAATGAGCGTCCCCAATATCCTTCATGAGAGCGTACCATACGGAAAGGATGAAGACGACAACGAGGTCGTCAGAGAATGGGGAGGAAAGCCCCAGTTCGATTTTGAAATACAGAGTCATGTGGATCTTCTTGAATCACTCGGAGTTGCGGATATTCCACGAGCTGCAAAGATTGCGGGGTCAAGGTTCTATTATTTGCTAAACGAGCTTGTGCTTCTTGATATTGCAATGCAGCAGATGGCATTGGATATGCTCATCAAGAGAGGATTCATTCCAGTCTATCCACCATTCATGATGAGACGAACACCTTACGAGGGCGTCACAGATCTTGAGGACTTCGGAGATGTGATGTATAAGATAGAGGATGAGGACCTCTACCTGATTGCTACGTCTGAACATCCGATGGCTGCAATGCATATGGGCGAGATCTTTGAACCGACTGACCTCCCCATAAAGCTGGCAGGAGTAAGTGCGTGCTTCAGGAAAGAAGCAGGAAGTCATGGGAAGGACACTAAGGGCATCTTTAGGGTTCACCAGTTTAACAAGGTCGAGCAGTTTGTGTTCAGTCATCCAGAGGAATCATGGAATGTACATGAGGAACTTCTGAAGAACGAAGAGAACTTCGTGCAGGCACTACAACTGCCATACCGCATTGTCAACTCTTGCACAGGAGATATTGGAATTGTTGCTGCCAAGAAGCTGGATTTGGAATTCTGGATGCCAGGACAAGAGAAGTACCGCGAAGGCGGGTCATGTAGTAACTGTACTGCCTATCAAGCAACTCGACTGAATATTAAGTATAGAATCAAGAAAGGTGGCACCGAGAAAGAATACCTCCATACCCTAAACAGCACGATGGTTGCAAATCCTCGGACTATTGTCGCGATTATGGAGAACTACCAGAGAGCAGATGGAAGCATATCTATTCCCAAGGCACTTCACAAGTACTTGCCTTCAGGAATGAAGGAGATTCTGCCACGAAGGAAGTAATTGGCTAAATCTCTTCTTCTGAAATCCCCTGCGAGTCATAATCATCATTGGGCACCAGACTTACTGGCCCTGAAGCTCCATTATCTTCGTGAATTCGAATCATAGCCAGCCAGCCCAACTGAATTATGGATGAGTGGACTGGTCTTCTTGGACCCACAACAAAGAAGTCCTCGCCAACATAGACTATCCGCACTCCACGGGTTTCAGCAAGCATTTCCGGACGGTCGTCATAGTGACCATACGCGTTCGCACATAGAAACACGTCCACTAGAGACTCGGCCTCAGCCAGTTTTTTCAGCATCCCAATCCAGTCTTTTCCATACTCAAGTGCACCAATCACGTTCTCCAAGAGGAAATTACCTCCATGTGAAATATTCCGAGGCCTGATTTTAAGGTAGAAACGATTGCGGGAAAGCTTTCCTGAACTTCTCAGAAGTTGGCAGGTTTTGCCAATGCGGTGCACACTAGCGCTATACCTTCGTGAAGGTGCCCATTAGCTCTGCAGATGCGATCATATGCTTCTCACACATCTTTCGAAACTTCTTCTTGACTACTTTCTTCAGGGAAGGAACATTCAAGGCATAGAGTGTGAAGATATACCTGTGAGTTCCGGAAGGTGGAGCAGGTCCTCCCCATCTCTCTTCACCAAAATCATTCTTCACTTCAGTTCCTGGAGGCGGGGCACCAGAGCAAATCTCCCTCACATCCGAAGGGATACCGTGTATTAGCCAGTGAATCCAATCGCCTCTTGGAGCGTCAGAATCGGCGCATATAAGTGCGAAACTCTGCGTTCCTAGAGGAACGCCGTTCCATCCAAGGTGCGGACTGACGTTCTCAGATTCGTAGGCACAATGACTAGGCATGGGGTGCCCTTCAACGAAATCGTCGCTCCATATTCGCATCTGAACCAGACCTCTTTAGCGACCTACTGCACAAGTATCACTCATGGTACTTCTGTGTTCCCATTCCTTTCATTGAAACAAATCATTACGCTTAATACATGTGTATACGCAGGCAGCTTAGGGATGGCCATTGACAACTGTCCAAAAATCATTCGAGCAATTGATCTCCCTAGCGATTAAGAGGGAAGAGGAGGCTTTCGACTTCTACACAAAAGCGGCTGAACACGCAGAGCAAAAGTCATCCACAAAGCTACTGCAAGAGCTAGCCAAGCAGGAAGTCAAGCACAAGGAGAAACTGCAGAAGGCTCTAGGAGAAGGCGTCTGTGATACTTTTACTTGCACAACTCTTGAGGAATTCGAAGGTCATGACCTGTCCAGGTATTTGCTAGACATTCCGCTTGAACCCTCATCAAGTTCTCAAGATATTCTCATTGTTGCAATAAAGCGAGAAGAATCTGCTCGCGATTTCTATAAAGCACTATCAGAGTTGACCGGAAATGCATCCCATCGGGCAGTCTTTGAAACACTTGCCAAGGAAGAGCAGAACCATAAAGACCGATTGGAAGGTATGTACGACGAACATATTCAGCCTTGGATGTGAAGCATGGTTTAACAGAGCTTGGCTCCACTCCAAGAATACTATTTTCTATGAAGCTTCTGTGCGGCAATAAACGTAAGGCCATTTTCCGTGAGAGCTCTAGCTGTTCTATTGAGTGCGTCGTGTTTATCCAAGTAGTTTCTTAGGAGCAACGGCCAGTGATCTTGTTCAATTATCTCATTCTTCGCCCGGAAATAATCTAGAATATCACTTGGATGCTCGCGCGTTCCATCAATGTTTGGATCACCACCCTCATGCTTGGCACTGATGTTCTTCACATGATTCGAAAGCTCGAGGAGTTCTTCCAAGCGATCATAAGGTTGCCGGACGATGCTCTTGTAGGTTTCCGTAATGTGGTGCTCAATTCGGACCACATCCTCAAAGCCAAAGAACTCTCGAACATACGCTGCCAGTTCTATTGTTTCGTTGTTGACACTATTGGAGAGGTTGAACCCAATAAGAGGGCAAGTTCCATCATCTCTGCTGAATAGCTTGGCAGTCATCAATGTCCAAAGGCAAGCAAAGGGATTATCATTGCCCATAAAGACGGAAATCTTGAACTCCATGTCTATGCCAAGTTTGTGCATCATATATCCCACGAGAACACTTCCCGGATTGATGTTGAGGACCTGCTTTACGCCGTACTCTGTGTAGTAGTGAAGGTATTCGTCAGCCCACTTCAGAGCAAAATCGTTTGGCATACCCACGCCACCAAAATACCCTGTAATCGTATCAGGTCCACCCAAATGCACATTGACAGGGGCACCATCAGGACCAGGAAAGGTTCCCTTTGTATCCAGAGTTTCTACATAAGATGCACCAACTATTTGCATCGCAGCCGCAACTGCAGTTACGTCATTATCCTCGGACTGCTCAGCCATATTCCTGACTCGAATAAATCGCCCTGGCATCAAATCCTGCTTTTCGATTGCGTATTTTGCCTCCTCAATTATCCAAGGAAAGTATTGACATGCACTTATTTCAAGTGTCACTGCGAAACTATCATCAAAATTCATCGAATCGATCTTGTTTCCAAGCAACTTCCTACGATAATCTGAGATGCTGACGAACGCATCATTATCACGCTGCTCTTGAAGCCAGTTCAAATCCTTTACATATGTCGACTCTTTCTGCTCAAGCTTGGCAAAAAGATTCTCAAGTTTTCTAGCTTGATTTGCTCGCCTATTGATTTCATCCACTCCACCATGTTTCTCAATCACTTCAATAAGTCCTGAAACAAGCGGATTATCATCCTTCAGAAGAAATTCATTGATATCATGCAGTCGATTTACATCTATCTTGAGCTTCTCTTTGTCAGTCATGATACAAACTCCAATACAGTGATTCAGCATCTAGTAAAGCCGGGATATATAGTACCATCGAGATGCTTCTTTAAAAGCACGCTGCTTGGAAATCCATGGCACTGGTGATTCATCGATTTATCGATAGTCTTTGATGCCTAGAACAGGAACAGAGACTCTAGCCGATTTGCTCAGTTTCTGTGAGAGCTTCCTCATCTAGCTCAGTAATGTCGTCCTCGAACACATACAAACTTCCTCTGAGGAAATTCCGGATTGGAGGTCCTACGGCGGCTGTGACAATCGATCCCACTGTGACCTGCATCCAGTTTATTGTAAACAGCTCTGCTAGGGCTACCTCGTATCCAAGCAGAGGAATCTCGGCCAAGAAGTATCCAGTCATCATGACAATTGATGCAAGAATGAGCCCAATAATGTCCCATTTTGCCAGACGTGCTGATTCTTTTACTCTAATACTAAATATGCCCACCACCAATCCTTCGCAGCCCTTGACCACTAATGTAATTGGTGCAAAATGGAAGTAGCCTAGTGCAATATCCCCCAATGCTGAACCGAGTCCACCTGCGAAAAAACCACCGGTTGGTCCGAGCAGCAGGCCACTTAGCATCACTAATGTATCTCCAAAATTCAGGAAGCCTGTACTCGTTGGAAAGGGGATAGCGATTGAGATTGTAGCTACAGTCGTAAGGGCTGCTAAAACAGCAAGCAAGACAACGTATAACGTGATGCTTCGTGTTTTGGGTATGAAGTACTCCAGTTTCATTCATCCTCCTAGTTTAGATGCTTGCTGAAGATTAGTAGGTCCTCACCGTAGAAGTGACGGCGTAAGTGTCCTTCCTTCTCGTAACCAAGGCTGTTGTAAAGCCTTATGGCTTCGAACATTGGCCAAGTCGTGAACAAGAAGGTCTTGTTGCACCCATTTTTCACAGCGATTTCCTCAATGGCTAGTAAGAGTTTTTGACCAATACGGTTCCCCTGATGAGCAGGATGTACTGCAAAGGAGGAGATCTTCATGCTCTCGTTTTCCGCTATTCCCGTAATGGTTCCAATGATTTCATCTTCAATCTCTGCAACAAGAATTGGGAACTCCGAAATTATGCGCTCACGGATTCTCCAAGGATGGCCAATCGCGCTAAAAACAGCGATTTTGGAGTATCCTCTTTTCGCAAGTGGTGCAAATGCAGATTTGAGTACATGATGAATGGCATCAGCATCTGTGTATATGGCTTCCCTAATCTTGGCTCCTTTGTATAATGATCTACACGGCAGTTTGTCAGATTGAGTTGCTTTCGCAGAGTTGAACTGAGTCTGCATCATGACTACCTCACTATGAGGCTACAATTACTTCAGCGCATTCGACCCTGTGAAAATTATATATAACTTTGAGCCTATATATAAGTCGAATATATAATGTCATATGTATCCGGGCTCTTCTGCGTTGATTGCAATCAGGAGTACGATTCCAAATCCCTCCCAAATACGTGCCCTGCTTGTGGAGGAATTTTGGAGATTCACTATGAATTGGAAAAGATTGGAGAGAATCTCAGCAGAAAGAAACTCAGAAACCGCCCTCAAGGAATCTGGCGATATCGAGAGCTATTACCAATTAGAATAACGGAGAATATAGTCACACTTGGGGAGGGGGGTACGTTTCTCCATCGATGTGATAAGCTTGCAAAGATGATTGGGCTTAGGAAATTATACCTGAAGAATGAAACCACAAATCCAACGGGATCGTTTATTGATAGAGGCACAGCAGTAGAAGTTTCTGCTGTAAGGGAACGAGGTCGAGATTCCGTCTGCAGTGCCTCAACCGGAAATCTTGCAGCATCACTTGTCGCCTACGCTGCAAGAGCTGGCTTGAAGAGCAAAGTGTTCATTGGTCAACGAGGGGAATTTGATGTTGGCAAGTTCTATCAGATTCTTGCTTTTGCAGGATCTGTAGAAATTGTTGGTAGTCAGAAAGAAGCGGAAAAGAAAGCAAGTCAGGAAGCGAAACGAAGCTACTGGGTGAGAT
Organism: Promethearchaeota archaeon; assembly: GCA_048937485.1. GTDB lineage: Archaea > Asgardarchaeota > Thorarchaeia > Thorarchaeales > Thorarchaeaceae > SMTZ1-83. The sequence continues at coordinate 8,681 of JBHLND010000009.1, read as the reverse complement.
CATATAATCCGTACTTCATGGAGGGAGTTAAAACAACCTTCTATGAGGTCTGTGAGCAATTGGACTGGGCCACGCCAGATTGGACATTCATACCAATGGGCAATGGTGGACATCTTTCAATGACTTGGAAGGGAATGAATGAGCTTCTGGAAATAGGATTGATATCAAGTAATCATGCCAAGTTAGTTGGGACTCAAGCAAAAGACTGCGCACCAATAGTTGATGCATTTGAAAGAGGAAGCCAAGAGATAATCGCAAGTGCCAGCGGCTCAACATTGGCCATCGATATAGGTGTGAAGAACCCATCCTGTGGAGAAATGGCCTTGGGAGCAATTAGGAAGTCTACGGGTCTTGCTTATGCCGTTTCTGATGGTGAAATTCTGCGTGCAGTAAAGGATCTAGCAAGATTGGAGGGCATTTTTGTCGAACCGGCTTCAGCAACTACTGTTGCATCACTAAGGGAACTTGTTTCCGACGGGACCATAGATGCATCGGAAACAGTGGTCTGCATGATAACTGGATTGGGACTCAAGTATCCAGAGATTGCAAGAAATCTAGTAAGAGGTAGAGGCGACCTTGAACAGCTCCTAAGCAGAGTCGAGGGGCGAAGATTTACTACCAAATTGGGTCAGACAAAGGTGCTCATTTTGACTGTTCTTTCACAAAATGAGTCATATGGATATGCAATCTGGCGATCCCTTCGAGACAATTTTGGATTAAGAAGTAAGATTCCTAGTGTCTATCAGCACCTAAACGAACTGAAGGCTAGCGGTCTCGTGCGAAGAACACGTTCAGAAGAAACGATTCGTAAGACTCTAAGAAATTACTATGAGCTAACTGAGAAAGGAAGATTGACCTTGGATCAGCTTGAGAAATTATCTTCACAATGAAGAGTGGCAAACCTACCTGCGTCTATTTCGCCGTCGACCATATCTTGGGTTTTCCCAAGACTGCTTAATGTGTCGAGCAAGATGCTCTTTCCGTGAGTTCAGTACGATCAAGTTGCTTCGACGGTTATCGGTCTTTATCTGGTTAGAATGGTGTACAACTTCTCCCGGGTGAAGCTTGCGACGCATTTTCTTCTCAGCTGCCCAACGATGGACAAGTCTTCCTGAATCTCTGAAGCGCAGGTATCCACGGCTGTCCCGGTATGTCTTCTTGGTCATACCTAAATCCTAGATATTGATGCATAAGGGTCTTGAGGAATTCTGATGATTTTGGCGCGTGCTTGGTTTTGCATTTCAATTTGGGTATCAATTGTAAGCCTTTTTATGAAGTAGCTGTCATCTTCTGGTATCCTAATGCTTTTGGGAGGAAATAGAATGTCCAAGAAATGGATTCAAACTGCGGATTGGAAGAGCGAGAAGCATGTGCCTTCCATTAAGATCAAGAAGAAGGAAGATGGTCGTTTTGCCGTTATAGTGAAAGTTGGAGAGGAGATTCCTCATCCAAACACAACAAATCACCATATCAAATGGTGTGACCTTTTCTTCTGGCCAGAGGGTGGCAAGTTCCCCGTTGAGATCGGCTATGCTACTTTCGATCACCATGGCGAAAGCGCTGAGGGACCAGATACCAGCGGCATCTATAGCGAACCAGTAGCCAAGTTCGTGTTCAAGACAGGCAAGCCAGGCACCTTAATGGCAACAGCCTATTGTAATATTCATGGTCTCTGGAAGAATGAAGAAGAACTCAAGCTCTAGTTCCTTCAAACATATTCTGGATACGGCCTGCCTAGTGGGTAGGCCTGGTCCAGCTTTTATTCCCACAATGGGTCATTCATTATCCTTCGTTATTGAGGTCTGAATCTTCTCTTAGGCGAACCTTTCTTTTCACGAATGTCCAGTAGCTGTAAAAAATAATCCAAGGTATTGTTAATGCTAAACTGAAGGGCAGAAGAGGAGGAGCTGAAATGGCAAAGCCCATGTTAACAACTAGCATCATTCCAAGATTTGCATAGAACGACCTTCTTTGCCATCCATGTTTCGAAACAACATTCACGGCATAGAGTGCTGCGAACCCCCTCTCAGTGAGCATATACATTCCATGTGGGTCCGGCTTGACAAGAATGGTCATCTTCTTCAGATGAAAATCTAGTTGCCCGCTGCTTTCAATCTTGAGTTTTCTCTTCATGTCGGCGAAGCCCAGTGGCTTCTGGGCAAGCATTTTGAGAATCTCTATTCTCATTGGATGGGAGATTGCATCAAAGACATCATCGGTACTCATTATCTTTCACAACAGATAGCGCACAATAGGATATTATTCTATCATTCTTGACCAGCCAGTCAAGAAAGTTTGACCAATAACTAGCTTCAGTCACCGCAGTTCAGGAAGCTCAACCGGAATCGGTCTTTGAAATACTAGCATTCCAGATTGTATCACCATCAGTGACGCCGGAAACGGCTACTCGTTTTCCGAGTTCAATTGCGAATCTCCCACTATCGAAGTCTGGTGATACTGCCTCATAGGGCATTATAGCTGAGAGTTTGTACTCTTTGCCATCATCCGTGGTAACAACGTATTCGTTGAATATCTTTGATACGATTCCAGTTACTGAGATTTCCTTCAGACTCCCTGACAACTCTGTTTACCATCCTTCCCATAGTCACAATTTGTGACTCTATTCTGTGACCCTAAGTTGTGGCTCCGCGTTATATACTGATTCTGTGTGTTATTTCTTGTGAAGAATCATGGCACTAGCAACAAACTCTCAGAATTTGCACATGAAGAAGATCAACAACTCTAGGAGCAAGGTCAGCTCGACCGATGCTCTATACTATGCATTCCTATATCGGAGGTGATAACACTGGCGTTAACCAAGAAACAGAAGAAGAAAGTTAGGAAGCATCTCTCTACTAGAGCAGTAGCTTATGCCTATCTTTATAGAGAGGTGTAATCGAAATGAACAGAAAGTCTGATTCTGATCGATTTGTTCGAAAACTCCTGAAAGAAGTCAGCGACAAAGCAAGACGTCGTGACATCACATGTGAGGAAGTACTCATGTGGGAAGCTACGTGAGTACTATGCTCACAGACTTGTCTTACCTCTTCCTTATCCAACGTACAAGCTCGGCATTCATCTCATTTTCACGCATAAAGGCTTCACGATAATTTGGATTCTTGAACTCAAACCATACATTCCTTACACTTTCATCGAATCCGATAATATGAACGGCGGACTCGATTGGTCCAGGCTGGAAAAGAACGTAAGTTAGGGCTAAGAATATGGCGAAGATTGAGATTAGGATGATGAGCCAGGGGCCTGGCATTAGACCCCTCCATAGGAGGTCCCCACTCATCAGAAGTCCAAAAATCACCATAGTTAGTGCAATCCCATCAAAAACTATGCAATAGGACTTGTACCTGTAGTCGCCTTCATCGGTATAGTGGTGTTCATTGCATACAGGAATCATGAAGTATTTGGCGCGAGGGGGCGTATGGCCACGCGGACTTCGATATCGCCTTGTATATAATGCATCCGAGCTTGGAGTTAGAGACATGTGTTTTTCAGCCATAACCGAAATCCGGACATGTTCCACTGCCTGATCTGTGCAGATTGGACAGACCTTTGGGAACCGGACCATATCAAGTGGAACTCGAACGACTGGTTCTTCAAAGAAAACTTTACGCGGAGTCAACTGCACATTCACCCTAAAGCTGGTGTGATTCTTGATGATTCTGGATAAAAGAGTCTGTCGAACGAGGTAGGATTGCAGACAAAAATAGCCGTAATGTTTAATCCGGAGCCCTGGCTATTTCATCTGTATGTATTACGGTGAGAAAGTGCGTCTTCGTGCTCTTGAGATGACAGACTTAGATAAGATATTGGAGCACTGGAACACCTTTGAAATGAGACGATTTCTGGGCGGTGCCCTCCCATTCTCAGAAAATGCTGAGAGAGAATGGCTGGAGATAGCTACAAAAAGCAAGCCATGGAAGGATGGTGAAATCGTTCTGGCGATTGAGGACAAGCACACGAGCCAGTTTCTTGGAACTACTAGTCTCTTTGGCATCAGCACACAGTCTCGCAGGGCGGAGCTTGGCATCGCTATTCACAACAAGGACAATTTTGGAAAGGGGTATGGCACGGATGCCCTTAGAGTAATGCTCTGGATTGGATTCCATATCCTAGGTCTGCATTCGATTTACCTATATCATGCCGCATTCAACGAACGTGGTCGTCGTGCCTATGAGAAGGTGGGTTTCAAACCAGTTGGTGCCTTCAGAGAAGTAGTCTATATGGAGGGACAGCGTTATGATCTAATGGCAATGGACATCCTCAAGAGTGAATTCCTTGAGGAATATCCACCTGGCTCTCATGTGGGCAGTCCGCCATAGGGAGAATATGAGTCACTACTGAATAGACGATGCACAATGAAAATTGAGGGCAAGAGTTGTATAGGGGAAGATGAAACAGCAGGTCGAACGTAACAAACAAAAGAGGGTTGTGAAGCCAGCGTTCGCGGGCACATAGTGCCTATCCATCAATGCTGCAGAGGAACTCCGCTCATGTCAGATTTAGAGAAACTTCAGAATCGAGCTATCAACACGATTCGCTTTCTATCTGCAGATGCAGTTCAGGCTGCAAACTCAGGGCATCCTGGAATGCCTATGGGAGCGGCTGCAATGGGATACACATTATGGAAGCAACATCTCAGATTCAGTCCCAAGAACCCGGATTGGCCCAATAGAGACCGATTTGTGCTCTCTGGTGGTCACGGGTCAATGCTCCTGTATTCACTGTTACATCTCACCGGTTTTGATCTCTCTCTGGATGACTTGAAGGGCTTTCGTCAATGGGAGAGTAGGACTCCCGGACACCCAGAGTGCTTCATGACACCAGGTGTGGAAGTAACTACGGGACCACTTGGACAGGGTTTGGGTAATGCTGTAGGCATGGCAATAGCTGAGGCGCACTTGGCTGCAGTCTATAATAGACCGGGCCTCAATGTAGTTGATCACTATACCTATGCAATTGTGACAGATGGAGACCTCATGGAAGGCATCTCCTACGAAGCGGCTTCGCTTGCAGGACATCTCCAGCTAGGCAAGCTCATTCTGCTCTACGATGATAACCTCATCTCAATTGATGGAAGCACAGACATTACATTCACTGAGAGTAGAGCTGCTCGCTTCGAGTCTCTTGGCTGGCAGGTCCTTAGTGTTCAGGATGGTAATAATGTCGCGGCAATTGATACAGCCATTCAAAATGCGAAGGAAGATCCTCGCCCGACACTCATTCTTTGCCGCACACATATCGGATATGGACTGCCGACAAGGCAGGACACTGCCAAAGCGCATGGAGAGCCAGCCGGTCAAGACGAGTTAGATGGGGCAAAGGAGAAGCTGGGCTGGCCTCGTGAACCTCGATTCTATGTGCCTGAAGATGTGTATAAGCATCTCCGTGAAGCGATTCCCATTGGGGAGAAGCTTGAAGCAGAATGGAATAAACGAATGAGCGACTATCGCAAGGAACACCCTGAGCTTGCACAGGACCTCGAACGGCGCCTTGCAGGAAACTTGCCAAATGAATGGGAGAAGGATTTACCTTTCTTTGATGCAGATGAAAAGGGAATCGCCACTCGTGTGGCATCTGGAAAAGTGATCAATGCCCTTGCTGCAAAGATACCTGATCTCATGGGAGGATCAGCGGATCTTACAGGATCCAACAAGACTTGGATTGATAGCAGTCCTGCGTTCCAAGCGAATAGTCCGGAGGGGCGCAACATCTTCTGGGGAGTACGTGAACACTCAATGGCGGCTGCCGTAAATGGAATGGCTGCACACGGAGGTATCATACCATATTGCGCAACTTTTCTAGTCTTCTCGGACTATATGCGACCGTCCATCAGGATTTCGGCACTTTCACAACATCCGAGCATCTGGGTGTTCACACATGACAGCATCGGACTAGGTGAGGACGGACCCACGCATCAGCCAATTGAGCAACTTGCATCTCTGAGGGCAATACCGAATCTTGTGGTCATCAGACCTTGTGATTCAAATGAGGTTGTGGAGGCATGGAAGGTAGCAGTGTCACGACGTGATGGTCCAACCTTATTGTCACTTACAAGGCAGAGTGTCCCGGTTCTTGACAGAAGTGTCTACAGTCCTGCCAGTGGACTTGCCAAAGGCGCCTACATCCTGGCCGACTTAGGAAAGGGACCTCCAGAGATTATACTCATGGCGACGGGTTCGGAGGTGGATCTCATCTCCAAGGCTGGAAACCTCTTGACCAAGGAGGACATCAATGTCCGTCTGGTATCATTCCCAAGCTGGGAGCTCTTCTCTGCTCAGAGTCAAGACTACAGAGAATCAGTTCTTCCTTCTAGCCTGTCTGCTCGCATAGTCGTGGAAGCAGGCATTTCTCAGGGATGGGAACGGTGGATTGGACCAAAGGGAGCCACGATTACAATCGATAGATTCGGCGCTTCTGCACCGTCCAAAGTGCTATTCGAGAAGTATGGGTTCACTGTTGAGAACATAATCAAAAAAGCCCGTGCACTGTTATCGCAGAAGTGAATCCACTGTAGTATCTCTAGTTCACCCGATACTTTAACAGATGCTTAAGCTCCATTATCCGAAAGTGGGGTCACATGACTGATTATGATGTCATTGTAGTTGGCGGAGGACCAGCAGGTTCAACCACAGCCAGACGAGCTTCTTTGGCAGGGCTTCAGGTTCTTCTGATTGATAAGGCAAGATTCCCAAGGAGTAAACCTTGCGCAGGAGCACTTGCAGGAAGAGCAGCAGAACTTCTGGATTTTGATATAATGGAAGTTGTGCATAGGAGGATTAGTGGGTTTTCCTTTTTTGCTCCGGCCGGCTTTCGGATAGACTGTATCCCTGAAGATCGATCAAAACCAGGCTATACTGTTATGCGAGCGGATTTCGATCATCTTCTACTGCGAAAAGCTGGCGAGGCTGGAGCAGAGATTCGGGAGGAGGTAAAGGCATTAGATATCTCTCAGGATAGCCAGAACGCCACCATAGTAACAGAGGAAGGAGGAACTCTAACCTCGAGGTATGTGGTTGGGGCTGATGGCATCAATAGTGTAGTTGCAAAAGACCTGCAATTCTATTCGGGTTGGCCCAAAGATAGCGCTTTTGTTGGGATTCAGATTGAGGCCGAGGTTGGCATAGAGAAAGTACGGGAAATCTGCGGAGACCCAACTGGTTATGATGCAGACGTTTTCTTCCTCTACTTTGGCTTGGTTCCACATGGGTATGCATGGTGCTTTCCGAAGCAGTCTGCTCTAAGTCTGGGGGCCTGCTGCAGACAAGACAAGGTTTCCAATATTCGAAAGATCTACAATGAATGGTTCAAGGATTTTAGTCAGGAATATGGTATCACTCCGGAGATAATATCAGATACTGGAGCCCGGTTTCCATGCACCATAAAGAAACCCATTGTGAAAGGCAGAGCTATATTGGTGGGTGATGCGGCTGGATTTGTCGATCCATTCACTGGAGAAGGAATTCAGCATGCAATTCAATCCGGAATAATCGCTGCTAAGGCATTGAAGCAGGCTGTGGAGAAAAGGAACCCCAATATTCTTCGTGAATATGAGAAGGAATGCAATAGGGAGATTGGGGGGCACCTTGGAGTATCAGACTACATGGCTGGTCTCTTCTACAAGAGCGAGAAGAATATGGAAACGCTTTCACGATTCTTCAAAGAAGACGAGTATGCTCGATATCTAATTGCTGCTATGATAGGGGGATTATTGCCACCCAAGACCGTAAAGAGAAAGATGACCTTGAGAATGATAAAGAAGAGACCCCGTGATGCATTGTCACTTATGAGATGAACTACTACATCCGGTCATGGCTCTATACAGTTAGAGAAGCTCTTCCGCGAAATTGGATAAAATGCGCATTTCGGCTCTGCGCAGTCTTTCTTGCATGGCAACCCTCTTGATACCAAGCAAATGTCCGAGGTCTCGCAAGTATACTTTTCGAGGCATATCATAGTAACCCTGTCTGTATGCAAGAACAAAAGCCTCCTGCTGCTTGGTAGTTAGAATTGATTGAGGTGATGTAGGTCTAGATCGGATGCGGACCACTTTAGCCGTGGTAAATCGGCCTCTGAGTTCTTTCAAGAGCTGGCTAAGCAATTCATTGGAAGGTGCTAGGACTACATGGTACTGAACACCACCTTGAATGATTATGGGCAAACGAGTCATACAGCCATTCTTCAGGATGGTTTCATAGATTGAATCACTCTCTAGTTTGTGGACCACTCTGGTCCAGTACGTTTCTGGAGATCTATAGGTGACCTCGACCTCCACAATACTTCTCGAATTACGCATACCTTCAACATAGGCCTTCATTGATTCCTCTCCGCCCTCAAGTGGTTCCATGATTCCGAAGCCAGTATCACCATTAATCGTCACAATTGTGACACGAACAGGAATCCTACGCGTGAGATCCGTTGAGTAGTAATCTCTTGGACTGACTCGAAGTGTGCATTCTACGACCATAATATACACCCGTCCTAAGACGGCACTATCCTAATTGGTACTTCAGTTCTTTGGTAACGTGGTCGAAATAGTTGATGGCGCAAAAAATCGAATCGGAATCAAAAACGATAGGGCACTACAGAGCTGCTGGAGAAGCAGTCTTTGTTACAATTCTATGGGCTTCATCGTGGGTCATAATCAAATTCGGTCTTGAGGAGAT
>JBHLND010000180.1:0-6031 GCA_048937485.1 Promethearchaeota archaeon | reverse complement strand
GCTTTCCACATTTACACCTGACAACTCTGGCGGAATGGTCTTATTCAGAACCATGTTATCGAGTTGCCCGTCTGTTTCGTTCCGTAGAGTTATTGTAATTCTAACAGGATTCTCTTTTCCATAAACATAGGCCCAATGCGGGTCTTCAGTATCCACGCTGCTGCACGTATCAAAGGTCTCCTTGAGAGTCAGAATTGGTTCAGGAATATCAACATCATAGTTGTTCTCCCATTTCGACCCTGCGTCAACTTCACCAGCCGGCAATGACGCTTCGGATATACTCGTTCCCATTCTGCCTTCCTTAAACAGAACTCGAACATTCCAAATACGTGATCTCTCCGATACATTGTTGACACTCAAGACACCTGACGCATTTGCGCCTTTCAGTTCACTATATTCGCCTAGAGTTATCCGTTCGGATTCCTCCAAGTCGATTATGATGGTCTTGTGCTCATTCAATATTCTCACCCATTTGTGTTACAGCCACCCTCCCGGGTGACACTCCTGGCTTTGGCAAAGTGGAAATTAGGAAATCTCGTATTTGAATTCATGACCTGCAGCCCACTGCACACTCATTTCTTGTCCCTCTTTCATGACAACAGGTGTAGTGCCTTGTCCAAACTGCTCAATGTACTTGGTGTACTTGGCTGATTGCTCTTCGGTGTTCCATCTTATTGGAATGGCTAGTTTGGGTCTAACATCAAGTGTTAAACTCACTGCGTCCTTGACTTCGAATACTCCATCTCCGCCTACCGGCACAATCACAATATGCGCTTCACTCTGACCGAATGGTCCTCGAATCATGGCGTCTCCGAGATAGGCAATCTTCATCGCGCCAATCTCAATGTAGAGTCCAAGATTTTCAATGACTTCATCAGAATCAGCCCTCCCTTTCTTGAGAGGAAAGGGGGTGACTCTCAAACCCGGTATCTCATAGGGTACTTCTGGCTGCAGAACATGAAGAAGCCAAGGTTTGCCTCCTTGTTCTCCAGCTTTCTTGATAGTGGACTCATTCCCAAGTATCCATGCTTTTGAGTTTGCAGCGATTTCCACTGCATTGCCTAAGGCATCATCATCATGGTTTGTAACAATGATCACTCTGCAATCATGGTCATCCGGCACGAGTGATTCGCCATCCCAGATACCCGGATTCAAAATCACGGACGTTTCCTTAGACTCCAGTCTGAATGATGTCTTACCGAAGTATGTGATCTTAAGCAATGGACCACTTCCCTATTTCCCGCTGGTAGCCACTAGTCCAGGATACTTGCGGTCAAAGTTTCGTTAGAATGGTCACTTAAAAGGAAATTTCGCACATTTACGGAATTTCGTGTTCTTTGCGCATTTTCCATGCATTTCAATCCATGGCGCGTATTTTCAGAGTTCTCACAATTTCCGAGTGCTATCTTTTTATGACTGCAAAAGCACGAAGATGTGAAGAGGACCTGCAGACAAGATGCTGTCCTTCCAGAGAGGGGTTCGATGCTCGAAAAAATCCTTACATCCAAATTCCGTGACACTCTGAAATTGCTATTTGCAGATATCACAAACCAGCAGGATAGAAAGGATGAGGAGGAGTTTTCCAAGGATGAAGTCAGAATCAAGGAGCGTCTACTCGACACGGTTAGCTCATACCCCCCAGATGTAATGCTGGATGACGATTTCCTCGTAGGAGCAATTGATGGTTCTGGGACAGACAATTTCATGATGTTGGACGATATCCGTGTACATCTTCTCAGTACATCAACGGTCGTTCTGGATACAAACACAAGAGGTGAGTGTTTCTTTGACCCCATTCCCACAGGCGTCTTGACGGAGCAACTTGGTGCTCAACCGCATTTAGATGCACATTGGCACTCAGGGGTTCGAAATGATGCCAGGAAGAAGATGGCAGAAACACTGGAGAGTATCTATCCTTTGAAGGATGTGGCAGACATAGTCCTTCCCTTCTTCAGAGACTACACTGATGGTATAATCTCCTCGAAATCAGATTTTGCCGGGACTATCTATGAGAAATACGTGCCGGATTTCATGGATATGGAAACACTAATCACCCGGGCACAGATGCTGACGAATCCCGTTGTTCATGATGAGTTGAGAAAGGTTTCAGAGTATGCTGCAGCACGGAATGTGCTGACCAGCAATCTTCGTCCCAAGTACTTGCTACTTGATGGTGCTCTTTCGGTGTTCATGCATTTTGCCAGGAAATATCCCTCCATGCCAAGCGGGTTTATGCTCAGGGACCTTTGCGAGCTGGCAAGAAAGGAAGGTGTTGTTCTGTGTGCAGTAAGTAAGAATCATACGATTCCCTTTGCTCATCGAATTGCCAAGATGGCTCAAGATATGTTTGGTGAAGGCACAAAATGGTTCTGTCACTTGCCCAGCACAGAGGACCCCGGAGGCGGGCTACACATTATAGAAGACCGGACCTATATTCCTCCAAAGCTTGCTGTCCCCTATCTCTTTAGTTTCTCTCTTGACAATCGGCCCTCGAGAATAGACTTTGATAGAACTTGGTGGCTTGAGAATGTGTTTGTGCCAAACGACCCCATTGGCACCCGCCAAAATGAGAAGGCTCTATTCAGAGACCTAGAATTTATGTCAAGAGACGCAAGATGGTATGGTTATCCTGTGCCACTTGCTCTTGCTCATGAGTCCTGTAAGCTGAGCTATGAAGACCTTCGATTAGCCAGAGAGATAAGCTTGGAGGTAAGAAGAGAATTAGGGCTTGAAGATAGGAAAGTTGAACCACTGAGAATTGACTACAGCCTATGATGAAACGGAAGTGATTGAGATGGTGCTTGATAAGGACAAACTGGGTGAATTCTACGGTAAAGTTGGCGTAGGAAATCAGAGAATGCTCGGAATCATGGGGAGCAATCGTGATATTAGTGTTGGAGAGATCTTCATGATATACTCGCAAAGAGACGGTCGTGAACGAGTCTTCTTCTTTCGAGTTCTAGACCTCGAGAATTATCTTAGACAAGTCGATGATCTCTCACGAGTGGCTGGAACGCTCATGGTTGAAGGTGACGCCTATCTATCAGGAATTGATCGTAATATGCTGCTGTCTGTAGGTGGAAAGATGCTTGGCTACGCACAGAAAGAAGGAGATGAATGGAGGTTTATGCCTCCGCGTCGTTTGCCTGACCATCTTGCATCAGTCTATCGTCCCATCGCAGGAACATCTGACGAACATGTGAGGTCCATGCTGGCCACCCAGACTGATGGCCAACTATACGTAGGAGACCTCCAGATTGGAGAAGACACACTTGATGTTCCCGTTCTGATGCCTGGAAAATTCCTTCCCATGCATGTCGGAATCTTTGGTTCAACTGGATCGGGAAAGAGCAATTTGATGATGGTTCTAATCAAATCAATGATTGACTCCAACATGGGAATGACTGGGTCATCACAAAAGGAAAGAGTGACCATTTCTGCCTTCTGCATAGATCCCCATGATGAATTTGCCAAGGGTGTTGACAAATACGGTATCCAGAGTATTGTTGAGGCAATGGATGATAAGACACGTTCAGAGGTTCTTGGAGACTTCTACTACCTCACTACCCACAAGAAGGCTGTGCCTCGTGAGATAAAGCGGTATGCAAAGGAAATTCGAGTTCAATGGGAGGAGATTCAACCAAGAGACCTCTATTCCATTATGGAGTTCACACCACAGATGGCCTCGTTCATAGACTCTCAGTACAATCAGCATAGGGAGAATTGGGTTGAAACAATTCTTGATATGGAAAAAGATCCTGAGGGGACGCCAAGTGGAACCTTGAATGCAGTGCAACGCCGTTTGAGGCTTCTGGAGCGATCTCCAATCTTTGTTGAGAGCGGCACGTCAATCTTGGATGATGTTTTCTTTGCCATGGAAACAGGTCGAGTACTTGTTGTGAACACAAGCCTCATGAGTGATATGGAGCAGTTCCTTCTTACTACCATTGTCACGAGAACTCTGTCAGACATGAGACGTGCGTTGAAGAGTAGTGGCAACATTGGCGATTTCGAACGGCAGGGGCAAATGCGATTACCCAAACCCTTCTTTGGCCGGGTTAAAGAGCAAGCCAAGGCGTTCTACGGAGTTGGTGGCATTGCAGACGACAGTGCAGTTCGAGACCCCAGAAACCTTCCAGTTATTCTTGTCACTGTTGAAGAAGCCCCTTCAATTCTAAATCCAGAGCTAATGCGGGGTCGCTCAGTCTTCAAGGATATATCCCGTCAAGGTCGGAAGTTCAATATGGGTCTGATGGTTGTAAGTCAACAAGTCAGTGTGCTTGACAATGTTATTCTTAGCCAAATGAATACCGAGATTAATTTGCGATTAGGAAATGAACGTGAGATCAGAGCGTGTATAGAGAATGCTAGTGTGAACATTTCAGGTTTTGATAATGAGTTTAGAGTCATGTCCAGAGGGGAATGCATTCTGACGGCATCTTATCGAGAGCTTCCGCTATCAGTACGAATTCCGCTCTTTGATACAATTTTTGAGAAGGATAGGAATAGATACACAGGATCCAAGTCGAAAGCAAAGAAGCATGAAATCTGAGGTACAGTGAATGCCAGTACGAATCGCTCACATCTCCGACACCCACCTTGGAGCAAGGCCACGCAAGGGGGTTAAGTATAATGTTTGGGGAGAGGAATTGAGGAGCGACCTACTGGAGAAGGACTTCTATGACCGATTCGATGAAATCTTTGACCTAATCGCTCACATTGATCCTCCCGTCGACCTGGTGATTCACTCTGGAGACCTCTACGACTCCCCCTGGGAGAACAATCCGCAACAGCCTCCCAAAGTAGCTGAAGAAACTGCCTGGGAAGTCATCAAGGGATTTATGGATCGGACAGAGATACCGGTATTAATCATTGAGGGTAATCATGGACTCTATAGAAACAAGGATGTATCACTCCTAGATCTTCTCAGGATGAGCATCCCCGGCCTTTTGGTCGCTACTCAAAGAAACCTTAGAAGGGCTTTCTCAAATGAAGAGCCTCTCAAATTCGAATTCGATGATTTTGATGTGTTTTGCTTCCCCTTTTTGGACTATCCAGTATTGGAGTCATCCGGGCAGGTTGCTAGTTTCAATGATTGGATATCCACATACCAAAAACCCAATCCCAAGAGGCCGTCAATAGCCGTTGCTCATGGCATGGATTTGGACCGGTCTCTCCATGGTCCAATCTTCAGTATGGACTATGATTACGTCGCATTAGGGCATGATCATCATCAGCGCAAGCAATCTGGTAAGGCTTGGTATGCAGGTGCGCCCGAACGATGGCGTTTTGATGAAAGCAGACACAAGAAAGGTTTCCTGTTAGTAGAGGTTAGTGCTGGCAAAAAGCCGAAAGTCACTCCTCAGCATATTGACTTTGATCGTCCTATGTACAATGAAGAGATTCAGATTGCCCCTGATGACACAGTTGAATCTGTTCTGTCAAAGACAGAATCTTGGCTTAATGACAAGGGATTGAAGACAGCTTGGGATCCCTCAACTGCTGCTAGAATCCGCCTCTCCTATGAGGGCCAATCCACGAAAGTGGGCGGACTTGAATTATCAGTAGCGTTAGAGGGTCTCAGGGTCAGTATTCTCGAACGTGATTCGGAATATAACATAGTCCAGTTTGTCTGGAGTCAGCGCCAGATTGAGATGTCACGTGACCCCTCCGCCTATCCGGAAATCGAGTCCGAATACCTCATCGAAGATCCTGAAACCGATTTCAAAGAATATCTAGCATCCTTAGAATTGGATGAGACATACGACTCAGAAATCTTGACAAGAGTTGCTGTGGAAGCGCTGAAACTGGCTGCAAGCGGCTCAGACGAGAAGCTTACGCTGGATACACTCGGGGAGGGAGATTCGTGAGGATTCTGCGAATTGAAGTCAAGAGCTTCAAACCCTTTAGAGACTTGGTCCTACCAAATGATGATGAGGACCTTCCAGATGGCCTAATCCTGATTCGTGGGCCTAACTCTACCGGAAAATCTTCACTTTTTGAGGCAATCCTATGGACTCTTTGGGGTGCA
>JBHLND010000008.1:0-26401 GCA_048937485.1 Promethearchaeota archaeon | reverse complement strand
TTCATCCAACGGAACATGTTTAGCAATGCTGTGGAACTAGATGCAATAGCACCTCTATCATTATAGACAGCTACGCGGACTCCTTCCATTCCGGTTGGATATCTAAACGCCAGGGTCAGAAATCCGATAGCAAAAAGAGCCACAATTAGTATGACAGTAGCCTTTTTCTTTAAAGATTCTATTGCCATTTCAAATAGCCTCGTCTAACCAGCTGCACCCACCATTCATCGATGATAAGCTAGGTACTCGTGGTTTCATCATCAATAATCCGCTATAATATGCAAATGCTCAACGCAATATTAGCAAAAGGAGATGTTCTCGACCGATGAGTTTAATAGAAAACCAAAAGTGGTGCAGTCGAACCGTGCCCCTGTAGTGTAGTCCGGTCTAGCATTCAAGACTGTCAATCCAGTCGGATTGACCGATGGAGCGGACCTCTTGAATCTCTTTCATTCGTGAGAGAGATAGAGAAAGACCCGGGTTCAAGTCCCGGCGGGGGCGCCACCTTTCTCCTCTCAACAACGCCTTCCTTCTGAACCATGTATTTCAGCTCGATTATGACAAAGATTGAATAGGGTTGGTCAGATTGAACAAGTAACTTAGTAGCACTTTGGAAGCTCTGGAGAATGCCCACCTATGATGTGGTCTATCCTAAATCCTCGAGAGAAAGTCATTTTGACGCTTAATGCGGGCTTCGCATGCGCACTTTTCGTCCTGATGCTTGTCTATGCAGTGACCGAACCACTGCTCTTGGTCCCCCTCATCTTGTTTGTGATGATATTCGTAGTTGCCTACAGTGCTGAGAACGAGAAGCCCAACAAACTCGATGATGGGGTGGTTAAACTGAAACTTGGCATGGTAATCTTATTCTGGAATTTGGTCTTCTTCGCCCTGTTTTTCATCGCAGTCTTGTTCGTAGGCGATTCCGAGTTCATTGCGACAACAATCCTCCTTCTTGGTGGAAGTATGCTTGGGACTGCAGTTTCCTCTGAATTGGGCCAAATCTTGGCCCGACTACGCTAGTAGGCTCAGCTACCATATGACAGGATTTCATGTACTGGTAGGCAACTCTCTGCTCTTGACCCGGGTTCAAGTCCCGGAAGAGGCGGGACTTCTTTTCAACTCCTAGGCTCCATTGTAATATTCCTCTGAGATTTCTTTGCTGCCTCTTATGACTACATCTTCTTGGAAATCATGTTTCCATGCATAGAACAGAACTACGAAGGCTGGAATTAGGATTACAGTCATCCAGTCGAGTCTTATGGCCATCCAGTCGGGTCTTTCGTGCGTTGAAAGGAGAAAAGGAAGTAGCGAGAGGAAGACTACCATACTGAGGGATATTATCACCCATATGTACATACTAGTTCTGACGTATGACGTCGTTCCTCTCTTCCATAGCTCCATGAGAGGCTGATTTGGCAATAGGAGAATGAAAGCAATAATCATTACTCTATCGTCAGACTGTATGAGAAACCCAGCGATTGTGTAGAATAGTAGCATGATACTCTGGCTGACCATTACCGCCACGACGGCTTTTGTTGATGTGTCCATATTAGTTTTCAATTCCAACGATAGAATGTCAGAAGAAACCCATAAACAAATCGGTACTATGTTTCAGCATAGATACATGATATAGTACTACACATTGGATTGACACTAGCATTCAAGACTGTCAATCCAAATGGGTTGATCGTTTGGAACGGACCTCTTGAAACTCTCTCATTCGTGAGAGAATTGGAAACAGACCCGGGTTCAAGTCCCGGCGGGGGCGCCAGCTTCATTCTTCTGGCTAATCCAAAGTCCGCACGTGGAGTAACTCTTATGTGGTTGGTCTTCTGACCATCCTAAGGTGGCATGATGGAGTTCATTTGGGACGCTGTAGATGTAGAGAATCTCTATCAGCACGTTCTGAGGACTGAGGGTGAGAAGCATCCCATCTACAGTCCAGAACGGATGGAAGAATGCGCAGATTACATTTTGTCAGAGCTAAGATCCTATGGTTTGGAAACGGATGTACATGAGTTCACCATTGATGGTTTAGATTACACGTTCAGGAATGTGGAAGCAACTGCTGGTGATGATGGGGCAGAGCTTCTCATTGTTTCACACTATGATACAGTACGTCATTCCCCTGGGGCTAACGATAATGGTAGTGCAATTGCAGTGATGCTTGAGTCTGCACGTATTCTTGCTCAAGCAAACCTGAGGGGGAAAGTAAGATTCGTGAGTTTTAACCTCGAAGAGGGAAATCCAGCATTCAGTAAACTGTACGATGAGGACAAACGGCTTCTTGGATTAAATGATGAAGAAGGAAGGTTTCTGACTTGGCATACTTCCTCTGTATTGAAGAGATGGAGAGGAATCTATCACAAATATGCATTCTCTGGTTTGGGCTTCCGTGAAGCAATGTTGAAGGCTACAGAAGAGATAGAAGAAAACCTGACCAAAAACGAACTTGCGCTTCTCAAGGGCGAGCAGGAGCGTATGAAGGATGTCAATCAGGTAAATTGGTGCGGACGAACTGCTATGATAGGAAGCTGTGCCTGGGTTGAAAAAGCAGTAACAGAGAGAAAAGAGATTCGTGGAGTTCTCTGTCTTGAGACCATGGGTTATATCTCTGAGGAACCAAACTCTCAGAAATTTCCACAACAGGTGGACCCCATGATGTTTCAAATCCATGGTACACAAGACGACCTGACGGTTGGTGATTTTCTGACCATCGTAGGAGATGTTAATTCAAAGGGTCTTGCCAACGCATTCTGTGATCAGAGCCGGCATGAGTCTATTGACCTCCCCTATGCCTGCCTCAAAGCCGACTTCACCTATGAGCAGGCTGCCATGGCAATGCCTGATATCCTGAGATCCGATCATGCTTGTTTCTGGAGAGAGGGAATTCCTGCGCTCCTCATGACGGATACTGCCGATTTTCGATATCCTTACTATCATACTCATGCAGACACTATAGACAAGCTCGACTTTGATTTCCTGAGGAAGGTATGTAAGGCGACAATTGCTACGGCAGTGAAGTATTGCAGTTAGCGAGATTCAACGTAAGACCCGGGTTCAAGTCCCAACGGGGACGCCACCTCGTTCTTGCTCTCAATCTCTCTCTCAAGAATAAAATATGAATGCTAGATAGAATCAATTTCTCTAATCTTGTTTCTGACAATATCAGGAAGTGTTGTTCTCTTTGAAGACTTGTAATCATATACAACCATTTTGGATTCGCCAAGAGCAACGACCCCCTTGGATTTACTCTCGATAATATACTCCATACTGAACTGGGTTGGTTCAATAGAGGTTACACGAGTACCTACAGTTACTGTGTCAGGATAGAATAGGGGTTTGATGAATTTGGCAGAGATACTAGCTAAAATGGGACCTATAGAATTCTTCTCCATGGTTTCAATGAAGCCAATTTCCTCGAAGTATTTTATACGGGCGGTTTCAAAGTATTTGAGGAATTTTGTATTGTTAACATGCTTGAAAGCATCCATATCTCCCCAAGCGATGGGGATGTCAACTGTAATGCTAAAATCATCTAGTGATGCCATATACAACACTTCTAAGGCAATTTGAAGATAGGCACCTTTCGATTGATAAAAACCCATACATATGAACACATACGGTGTACGATGATGCACGCTGTGTTCAGAAGACCATGATTCATTATTACCATATCATTCTCGTTACTCGGAGTGAATGAGTGAAGTAGATATCTATAGGAAATAGAAACTACATCTTCGAGGAGAGATAGCAGTTTGAATACAGTTGTGGCAGTAGTCGATATCAAAAAACACAAGCAAGATGCTGTGAAGCATGCATGCGATCTCATTGGAGGAATCGAAGACATCGACGTTTCAGACCGCGAGGTTGTAGTCAAAGTCGGTGTATTCTATCCAGAGAGTGGATGGTACTCCACAGTTGAAACTGTCGACAGCATCATCAAGGCATTCTCAAATGCACCCAAGAAGTACCTTGTTGAAACTGACAACTATCAAGGTACTGGGGCGGATAGACTAAAGGTATGGAAATCGTTATTCTCAGACCATGTTGTTCCGATCAATCTCTCCGATGAAACTGAAACTGTTCCAGTTGAGATTAGCAACCCAATCAAAGAAGTGACCATTAACCTTGCGAAACTGGTCCTGAAACCTCGTGTCTTTGTTGATACACATGTCATGAGAAGTTATGAGAGAGGGAGCATCCTCAAGAATCTCTTTGGTCTTCCGCCAACAAGAAAGAAGGTGCAGTATCATAAGAGTGAGATTTTCTTCAATCTTCTGACATCTCTTTATGAGGCGATTGGAGGTGTCGACCTAGCAATCCTAGATGCTACCTACTTCTCTCGGTTCTTTAAGGGAAAGGGGGCAAAGACTCGGACCGACTTTCTCTTTGTTGGACGTGATGCCGTGGCAGTAGAAGCTGTTGGTCTTCATTTTGCTGGGATTAAACCAGAGAAAACTCAAGTGATTCAGTCTTTTGTGGAAAGAGGATTAGGAATTGGAAACCTTGACAAAATAGACATCGTCGGTTCATCTATGGAGAAACTGGAACTCAAGTTTGAGAAAGCAAGAAAGTCACTTGATGCAGAAATAGCCCTGCAGCCAGACCCTTGGTCTCCATCTAAGTCTGTTGACGAACTCATTAGAAGTGGGTACTTTAAGTCACCCAGCAAAAGATCAATGTCAGAAGTAATTGCAGCTCTTAAAGAAAGAGATTCCAGGGCTAGGAATCGAGATAAGATGATTTACACAACTGTAATGAGACGCCTTGAAAAGGGAAAACTTTCGGGTGAGAAGGCAGACAATGAATGGGTATTTTGGATTGGCGAGCCATAGGAGTTTAGTCGTATGCAGTTAGATTTGCATGTGGATTAGTTGTGTAAATCTCGAATTCCGTCAATAGCGCCATTTTCTTTATGCATGGTTCAGCTTCGGTATCTATTCATCCTCAGGTACCATACTGTCCCAGAAACTCTTCGGAGGGTGCCGTAAATCCCAATCAACTCGAGTGTCATGAAGAACACGGGAACAGTAAGAGTTTCCTTGGGCGATTGTGTGCTCCATTGTAAGGATTATACTGTCATGATAATCTCTGAATTTCTCATAGTCTCCGTAACAGCAGACATAGTATTTCAGCTCGGTATCAGACAAATCATCTCCAATGGCAGTAAGAAAAACGCAGTTATCGTTCCTAAAGGCATACTTTCCGTCCCCAATCATAGCGTGAACAGTTTCCCAATCGGACGGGACCTCTTTTGGCTCAGTCCTCTTAGCAAAGAGGTGCTCTAGATGGTCTATTGTTCCTCTATTTGGATCCCTGTTTTCCATCGAATAGTGTGTGACGAATCTCTTGTATAATGAGATGGCCTCTTCTCTTCCAATAGTTTCAATCAGGACCACTAGATTGTTGTAGTTGTGGTGGGACCATGATTGGAAATAGGCCCTGTTGACAACTTTGGTCTTCCCAAGACGGCCCTCAGCGGGGAGTTGAAGAATCTGTAGAATATAGTTCAAGACAACTTTGGCAAGCTCAAGATGCTCTTTTATATGTGGGTTGTCGGATACAATATAATCAAGGTGTGGGGGATTTGCTTTCATTCTGTCATCATCTAGTAAGGTCAGATACTTTGCGATGAGATTGCTTACATATTGAGGAAAGACATCTGGGATTCCTTTCCGGACAAATCCTAGAAAATAATCCATGCGCTTGAATCGGTTTTGCAACTCCTCAAGTGAATCGATTTCAACTAAACGCTCCATGGTATCTTCTCTATACTTCCCAGTTTTGATGAACTTCATTCGAAAACACACCATTAATTATCCTATACTTCGGGAAACCCAGTGTTGTGGAATTAATAAGAGTGTCACCCAACGCAAGATGGCGCTTCTCTTGAGAGTCTTCTTCTCCACCGAATGGATTGCGCTGACCACAAACGAATGGTAACAATTTGTGGCGCTAGGCTATATACCATTTAACATTGGCCTGCACGGGAAATCGCAATGAGTCAGGAGATTAAATTCGGCCTAGCCGTTCTACAAAATATGCCATGGGCGGAACTTGAGAAAATCTGGAGGCACATTGATTCCTCCAATTTTGACAGCTTGTGGGTGGCTGACCACTTCGTGAATTATGCTGATCCAGCTCAATCTTGGTTTGAAGGGTGGACTACCCTTGCAGGACTAGCTGGTTGTACATCAAGAGTTCGGATTGGCACTTTGGTGACTTCAATTCCGTTTCGTAATCCGGCAGTTCTTGCCCGACAAGCATTGACTGTGGATCATATCTCCAATGGAAGATTGAACATAGGAATAGGTGCTGGTGCTCCAGGAAACATTGATCCATCCTACAAAATGGTTGGAATTGAGAATTGGTCATCTAAGGAGAGATCTAAACGCCTCAAGGAACAAGTAGAGATAGTTGACGCACTTCTTTGTAACAAGTCTGCAGATTACAGCGGTCAATACTATAATCTGGAGAATGCAATGATGGCTCCGGACCCAGTTCAGAAACCAAGACCACCTATCACAATTGCAGCCCATACAAGGGCATCTCTTAGAGTTGCAGCAGAACATGCTGATACTTGGAACTCCTTTGGTGCGGAGTTTGGAGCTTCTCCGGAGATTGTTGTTGAGAAGACACGCAAACGGAATGAGCTTCTCGACAAATATTGTGAAGAATTGGGCCGAGACCCTGGAACTATTAGACGCTCTCTGTTGGTATTCGGTGCAGAAGCAAATACCGCCTTTGTATCAGAAGAACATTTCACGGAGGTAGTTGAGAGGTATACAGCGATTGGTATCAATGAGCTCATATTCTTCTATCCGTTCTTCGCACCCAATCAGGTAGCAATTGTGGATCAGATATCTCGAGATGTAATTCCTTCACAAAACTGAACATGGTGAATCTTTGATGTTCTACCAATAATCCTCCAAAAGGAAAGATAGATAGGAGGAGGGTAGCATTGCCTTCTGTTGTTAATTGGAGGAGATGACTAATGACTGAGATTCCTCATGGTAAAGAAACAACAACCAAGGTCGGCAATATTGAGATTGCATATGATACCTTTGGAGATCCTTCGGATCCACCTATGCTGCTCATCATGGGATTGGGTGCCCAAATGATTAGGTGGGACGAGGCACTCTGTAAGGCCCTTGCGGCACAAGGACACTGGGTGATTCGTTTTGACAATCGTGATGTAGGATTGTCGACGAAGTTTGATGATTCCGGCGTTCCGAATATTATATCGTTGATACAGGGAAACCCCGTCGATGTACCCTACAAATTGAAGGATATGGCGAGTGATGCAGTAGGTCTACTTGATGCACTGGGGATTAAGGAAGCTGATGTAATAGGCGCTTCAATGGGAGGCATGATTGCTCAGACTATGGCTATTCATTATCCTGACCGAGTACGAACTCTTACGTCAATCATGTCTTCAACAGGCAACCCAGACCTCCCACAACCAACATCGGACGCGATGTCACTTCTACTTGCACCTCCTGCTTCCAGTCGAGATGAATACATCAAGAACTCCCTGATGAGTGCGAAGGTATTGCATGGACCCCATTACCCGTTGGATGAGGATTATGTCCGCAACTACTCTGAGATTTCCTATGATAGATGCTATCATCCTGCAGGATTTTCTAGGCAGTTGGCTGCCGTTCTTGCATCAGGGAACAGAAATGAGGCATTAGGGAAGATGAAGATTCCAACTCTTGTCATTCATGGGGATGCGGATCCACTGGTTCCAGTTGAGGGTGGAAAAGATACTGCTAAGAGTATACCAGATGCAAAGTTGCTCATCATCGAAGGAATGGGACACAGCTTTCCAGTTGAGAAAGTGCCACAAATACTGCAGGCGATTCTACAGCATACTGCTCCATAGATAGCTATAATGTACTGTTGGTATGCAGCAGTACGTCATACATAGTGATTCAGATAAGGAGGTCTGTTTAACTCAGGGAGTATGATGTCCTGTATAGAGATGTTGCTGGAACATAACTATGCCACAAGGGAACCCATTCTCACTGCTCTGAAGCAGCTGACTCCAGATGAATTGAATCAACCCGAGAAGGAGATTGGATGTCGTTCTATATGGGAACTCCTCATTCATCTTATAGAAACGGAGAGGTATTGGATTTCTATTCTTCAGGATGAGGAGCCTCTTGTTCTGAATCGCAAGGCTTTCGCCACACTTGGGGATATATCCAAAGCGATGGCTTCCGCAGAAAGGGATACTAGGATGTACTTGAGAGAGCTTGATCATGATATTCTTTTTCATGTCAAGAGTGTTCGGTGGGGCGATCAGACTGTGAGTTTCACTGTGAAAAAAGCTCTAGTCCATATGGCCACACACGAAATCCATCATCGTGGCCTTATAGTGGGGCTGATAAGGCAACTGGGGTATGACCCGCCTGATGTCAATATGCTATGATTAGGATGCTGAATGTTCATGACAGAGTTTCTGGATGCCTGCTATGCTGCGATTCTAAAACAAGAAACCTCCATCGGGAACACAATTGCTGCAGCAGATGATAGAGCTGTGGAAGTTCTCAAGGATAAGCGATTGATTGTGCTTACCGGATGCGGCGACTCCTATGCTGTCGCTGATTATGGTAAGTGGGCATTTCTCAAGGTGGGATTGAACGCCGTACAAGTTTCACCCCCTGAGCTTTCCCAGATTCAGCTAGACGAGGATTGTGCTGTGATTGGAATCAGCGCATCTGGCAGGAGTCTGGCAACAATTGATGCCATGAAGAAAGCAAGGACTGCTGGTGTAATGACTATTGTATTGACTGATAATACTGAAGGGGCGGCTTCCGAACTTGCGGACTATATCTGGACAACACGTGCAGGGGTGGATTCGTATAATATTAGTCCCTCATCCATCACTACGACCGCAATGGCATATCTTCTCAAACTTGCAGGGGGTCTTCAGACAATGCCTCGAACACGAATTCAAAATGATATCAATGGATTGAAGTGCATTGGAAAGAAGATGCTAGACTGGGCGGAGAGTGTGGGAAAGAAAATAGCTGAAGTTCCTATGCGTGGAAAGCCGCTATTCATGATATCAGAAGGAGCCAATTATGCTGCAGCTCAGATTGGGATGATGAAGTTCAACGAATATGGAGTATTCCAGAGTACTGCTGCTCTAGCGGAAGACTTTCAGCATCACCATGTTTTGACTGCAAATCAGGACGACGGAGCAGTTTTAATCACTCAATCACCACATAAGAAAGAAGACATGAAATATCTCAGGGCTTTGAATGATACTTTGAGGATGAAGGCCTTTCATTTATTCACGCCACAAGAGTTGAATCTTGACAGCGCGCTTGGACAGGCAATTGCCAACTCAATCGCGCTTCAGATGGCTGCATATTACAATGTTCTCAAGTACGATTCCGAGAAAAAACACTGGAAACAACCAAATGTTGATGCCTTCAAGATTTATTGATGCGCTGGGCGAAAAGATAACATGAGAAACTGAAAAAGGTGCTTTTGTGACTTCGATTCTGGAAAAGCTGGCAGAAGCAAAACGGCCTAATGAAAAAAGAGAACTTGCTGAGTACATATCTTCACATTTGAACGAATTTGAAGAAATTGTAATCAAAGTCTTCAATTCTGAAACGAATAATGATGCTAGGCCTCAAAAGCAGCAGATTTTGGATCTCATTGATTATCTTCCAAGCAAGATTTCAGTTCCAGTTCTTGAGAAAGCAATAGTTGATGCTGATCCTAAGATTCGTGTGAAAACTCTGCAAGTGACCTACCGAACTAGAATGGATTGTCTCACATCCCAAGTGTCAGAGATTCTGACTGATGTGAACGAAGAGTTCGAAGTGCGAAAATGGGCAGTTCATATTCTTAGTAGCTGTGATCCTGAATCCTTTGGGAAACCACTTCGCAAGCTTGCAAAGAATCCTGATGAGGACATCAGAATTCGAAAAGAAGCAGTGTACGCTTTGACAAAGGTCACTGATGATGAAACCATAGGAGCATTGTGTGCGTTACTTGGAGACTCACAGGTTGAATTGCGTAGATCTGGAGCTTGGGCTTTGAGCAGTATATCTTCCACAGAATCTATCAATTGCCTTCTAGCGGCCCTTGAAGATACAGATGATGAAGTGCGGGACTGGGCCATACGAGCTCTTCGTGATATGGACGATGCAAGAGCTCTCCAAGGACTAGCGGACACACTCTCAAGGGTTGAAACGGCAGAGCAAGTTCGCATGATTCGATTGATGATTGAAAGGCGATCTGAAATAGTGCTCCGAGCAATAGCAGAGCTTCTAACATCTGAGAATTTGGATGTAAAGCGAACAGCTGCATGGGCGATGGGAGTTTCACCATATCCACCAGCAGCTAGTAGTCTGAGAGACTTGACCAATGATCCTGACCAGCAAACGCAGGATTATGCTAAGATGGCTCTTGTTAGAATGGGAGAGTTTGATTCATCAGACCTCAGACTCTAGTTTCGACCTACATCATTCCTTGATAGAGACCGCCGTCTATGAGAAGCAGTGCTCCATGGATGTAGCTAGCGAGTGGGCTTAGCAAGAAAGCACAAGTTGTGCCAAACTCATCTGGTCTACCCATCCTGCCGAGAGGAATTCTTGATTCTATGCTCTCTTTTGCGGACTTATTGCTGGCCATGAGCTCCTCAACACGGTCTGTATAGATATACCCAGGACACACTGCGTTTATCCTGAAACCATCTTTGCCCATCTCTGCAGAAAGTGTACGCATGAGTCCGATTACGGCCGGACGCAATGCATTCGAAAGAAGTAGGTTGTCGAGAGGTTGTTTCACTGAGATAGAAGTGCTGTAGAGTATTGCTGGTGAATCTGATTTCTCTAAGAGCAGCAGGGCTTCTCTTGTAAGCCAGATAGCACTCATCAATGTCAGATGCAGTCCTTTTCCCCAATCGGAATCGGAGATATCTGAGAACTTACCTGGCGGTGGGCCTCCTGCATTTACAAAAAGCCCGTCAAGCTTCCCATGCGTCTCTTTCACAAAGTCCAGCAATTTCTTGACATCAGCTTGTTCAGATACATCAGCAATCATGTATTGTGCCTTCTCACCGAGCTTTGAAATGGCCTCTTTGAGTGATGATTCGGTGCGGCCGCAGATGATTACATTTGCACCCTCACGTGCCAGTGCTTCGGCTACTCCATACCCTAGACCACGTGATGCAGCAGTGACTAGGTAAACTCTGTTGTTCAACTGGAGATTCATATGCGAAGAGTAAATGTTCTAGTAGATAAGAAACACGGCGTGTGACCTTTTTGAGTTATTGCCATTCGATTGAACTAAGTAGCTCGCATTTTAATTGGCTTCTCTGTTCTGGCTCCTAGTGACACTTCCAGATGCAGAAATGCCGCACTTAACCGCTGGAATTCCTTGGGAACTTGGAACTCTCCTACTCCAAGTGAGTTCAGGGCACGTTCCACTCTTGCAGTTGTAATTTTCCGGGTGTCCTGAGAACTGAATGCTATCAGCACTCTTTGGTCGTCGGGATCGGGTATTCTGTAGACTGATTGGCACTTGATTCCCTTGTCCTCAAGACCGTGCTTTATCTTGGCTTCTATTGCCTCCATTGTTGACAATCCACCAAGATGCTGTTCCGCTCTAGGGTACTAAAGCACCTGTATTATTTCTGGTAATACTTCCTTTGGCGCCATTCTTGAGTTGGTATTGAAACTGTGCTGAGTATAGCTTCTCCGCCGATTCTTATAGCTCGGTTGCTCCGAGCCTGTATTTGATTAAGGATGAGTGCAAGTCCTGCCAATATCAATCTGAGGCGTGAGAAATGGACAAAGACGGTTATCGCAAGTATTTGACTGACAGAGCAGAGCCAATTCCCGAAGAGAAGATTGGGCCTGCAATTTCGATGGTTGAGAGATTCGAGGAATATGTTGGAAAATTCGAACGAACTCTCGAAACAGCCACGGCAATGGATCTCAGGGAATTCTCTGGAATACTTATTGATGAGAAGAGAAACACCTACGACAACTATGTTGCACTATCTAGGTATGGATACTTCATTCAGAACCTTGATCTCTACTTGGCAGTCCTTGAACTGATTGATGGTGCTGAAGTCATGAATGTACTTCGTGAAAGGCTTGCGGAGATAGTTGGAGAGGAAAAGAGCAATGAAATTTTCAAAGATATTAATAATCCTCTAGGATTGCCGTCCCAGGAAAAGCCGAAGGTCACCAAAGCAGTCATGGATAAGATGAAGGAGATTATTGCGCCCGAAGAATGCAAGAGAGCGCTGATAGAAACTGCTCATGGACTACCAAAGGACTGGTACAAGCAAGAACAAGAGAAGTTTCTGAAGGCAAGGGATATTGACCAATACCTGGCTAACAAGAGAGCCAACATCATTTCCGACTTGGAAAAGCACAGGGACGAGGGGAGATTATTCTACAATCAGATGATAACCGATGAAGTTGTCGAGTTTGTGAAGAGTCGTCCAGATGTGATGAGCGGGATGAGAGATGATGATAAGATAATTCATACTAAGATACCCTACATGACACAGGAGTATCTTGATGAAAAAGACGAGCGGAAGAAGCGGTATTATGCCTGCCATTGTGCTTGGGCGCGAGAAGCCATTATGAGTGATGAGTTAGAGGTTTCACCTGCATTCTGTAATTGTAGTGGTGGTTTCACTGTACGCCCATGGGAAGCTGCACTTGATCAACCTCTTGAAGTTGAGATGCTTAGGTCTGTTCTCAAAGGGGATATGGAGTGTACTTTCGCTATCCAGCTTCCAAAAGATGTTGTTGAGAAAGTGCAAGAGTAGACACTCGTTTATCCCGAGATGAACTTAGATAAGACACGAAGACAGTGGGCGTGCCATTATGACAATGAGTGTCGACGAGGCGATTCGAGGAAGAAGGAGCATCAGAGGATACAAGGCAGAAGAAGTTCCAGAGAATTTGGTCAGACAATGTATTGAAGCTGCAACCTTTGCCCCAAGTGCTAAGAATGGGCAGCAATGGAGATTCACGGTACTTACTGGCGATTCAAAGCAGGAATTTACTGACCTGTATAGGAATGAGCTTGGGAAATTAAGTTACGATGTTGGCTCCTCGTATGGATCATGTGAGATGATGGAGGAGGCTCCAGTGGTGTTGATTGTCTGGAACACAAACCAGTTCGGATGGATAACTGAGGTACATAGTGTCGCTGCTGCGATTCAGAACCTGTTGCTCAAGGCACATTCATTGGGCTTGGGGACATGTTGGATAGGTGACGTCTTCTATACCTATGAAGCAGTTTCGGAATACTTTGGAAAACCATGGAAGTTGCTAGCGGGGATCACTTTGGGCTGGCCCTCTGTGAGTCCAGGACCCAGACCACGACTGTCAGTTGACGAGGTAACCGAGTTTCTGAGTTGATGTGCCAGTTTGCCAATTGGAAAAGACGTAGAACTCCCCATCCCGGAGGTAATTGTGAACATTGGATTCGTTATGGAAGTATATTAACTCGTATTAACTTTCATATTGCCAGCGTAATAGGTCATGCAAGAAATCGACATTCTAGCGTCTTTCCTTGGACAAAAGCTGTACTACGCGTTTCTGCACGGATTTCGGGTACTGATTCCCGATGAACAATGACAATACGCAAGGACAATTCTTTCGAATTCACACCCGGCGTTAATTCTCCACCAGAGCCTTGGACTTCCACTTTTGGACCAGGACCTCATCCTCCGCCAGAACCATGGCGCCATTAGTAGTGAGATCTACTAATGCGGAAATCGCTTGAGTTACTCTTAAAGAGTAACTCAAGTTTGTTCTTTCTTATTGAGAATTCTTGAGATACTGCTTGGAAAAAATAAAATGCATTACACGCAGTTTCACATCGGAGTAAAGGATTTTGGAGGATGCGGAAAACAAAATACCAGTTCGGATATTGTTAGATGGAGAAGCAATATTCACATCTTTCTTTTATTCCGAAGGATTACCGAAACTTGATTTTGATGATGTTGTGGCTTCAAAAGAGCTCCTCATGGAAGTAGGTACTGATGTTATTATAAATGAAAATAACAGAGTAATAAAATCAAAAAGAAAAACACCAGTTCAAATATTCAGAAATCCCATTCTTAGAGCTAAAAGGTATTTCGTATTGGATGGGAATCGACCAGAGCCGCTTTATCCTCCCTCAACCAAGGGTTGGCTGAGCAGAGTGGACAAAACTGGCAATGAGGTCTTTATGTTCATTCATGGAATAAAGGATGATCAAAAACTCTGGCTATCTGTTGTTGATAGGAATAATTCCCAGATATATGAGGCACATCCGATATTGCCATTCGAATCAGGAGTTCTTGAGCTATCTGATGAGTTTGAGGAGTATGCATCTACATTTGGTTCTCTCAGAAGCTTTAATCGAGCCGAAAAATGGATGGAGAACATTCTGGAAGGGGCACCACCATCTTGGAATGATTTGGCACGTATTGTGGAGGATATCTATGTTCCTAATCTTAGAATTGGAAAGAATATGCGGGAAACAATGGAACAGCTTGTTCCAGCCAGTTATAGTAGAAATATCAGGAAGCAAATCATGGCCTTCTTGGCACTGATAGCAGATTGGAAGATACCTGATGAAGACCCAGTTCAGTATTTTGATCGTATCTATCCATTGGATGTTCTTTACACACTCCTAATGGGGTATGTTTTGAGTCTGCTAAGTGAGGATCGAGTTCCATCGTATGTCAGGATCATTCAGGAGAGTGCACAAAGTCACTTGGCTGTTGGATCAAGGCCAATGAGAAGTTCAAGTCGGGAAGACCCATGGATTCTAGCTCAGCATAAGATAATGGAGGAAACATCCTATGGGGTACAAACTTCATTACGCTATTCATCTAGACTTAATGAAGCAGGTGATATTGTTGTTGGGCTTCCGATATCTGAAGCGCAAGCCGGATTGAATCCAGAATTTTGGGAAGATAGATTCCTACTCATGGCTACTGCCTTTAGACTTGTAACCACTCTTAGACCCAAAGCCCTTGGATTGGTTAGGCTGATAGATACTACTCGGGCACATCAGTGGCCTCACAAGCATATGAAATGGTCATTGAATGTCGGAGGTGGAGAATACAGGGAAATGCAGATACAAATGATGGAGATGCCTCCAGCGGCAGCAGATAGAGTTACACGATTAAGACCCAATGTTGTTGAAGTAGAATGGTCAAAGCACAGAATTAATGCTGATCTGTATGCTGGAAAAAAGAATCAATGGAGAATACCAATGGGGCGAATAATTGGTTCTCTAAAGGGAAGAAAAACAATCCGGAAATTGAAGAATGAATTTGGTGCATGGAATGGCAAGAATGTACATTCTCCAACCTTGGAATGGGTTCGATGTTTAGATGCAACATCAAACTTAGGGTATTTGGCAGATTTGGAACAATCAGACTATCTAGAGCAAATCGGTCTTACATTGGATGGTCTTTCATCTTCTCTCAATGAACTTAAGGAAAAATCAATAGTGGACATTCAGTATGCACCAACATTTGTTGATTTAGTATCAATGGTTCTAGTGGCTCAAGGGCCTTCTGAAAGAATTTGCTCGTTAAGCAGATCAATTCTGAAGCATACACCTTCTGCAACTTTGAACTTAGGAAATGGTGCAGATTGGTTCATGGCAATAACTCGTTTGCCAATTCGGATTGCTAGGCGATTCGAATTGGAATTGCCTAGGGAGGCTGCTATGGAAGAATTGAATCTAACATGTCATAGAGCAAGATCCTTTCGGAGCTATCAATGGAAGTTCTACCAACGTATTCTGAAACAGGACAGAACATGGGATAATGACGTTTCTGCCATGCTAAGTCAGATTAGACTCCCACCGCCTGAAGATGAAGTATGAAAGAAGGGAGAGATGGTCAGGACGGCCGGATTTGAACCGGCAACCGATGGATCTACAGTCTTTCAAACGTTTTTCTCAAATCCAAGCTCGTTCAAATCTGCATGAAGCGTGGTGTAGGAGCAGATTCTCGAATGTTTTATATCAAAAGATGAGAAGGATGCATTAGCTGGTCCGTACCATCAGCAAGAAGGCATCATCAAATTGAGCGGGGTCGTGAACTGGTCTAGGCGTAGAAAGATTCAGGCAAGCCTAATTCTTGCTGTGGTCATTCTTCTAGTTCCTTCGTTCCTGATATTTTATCGAGTACCATCATTTGTCAACATTGAAAGCCTACCAGTATATTTCACAGATTGTACTTCTGAACAGCACGTAGTTGTGTACAACAGCCTAATTTCTGATGAAAATATCACCATAGGCGAAGTGGGAATAACATGGGAATTATCCGTATTTGACGAGAATGAAGATTACAGATTCTATGAACTTGATCTTTTTCTTTTTGTATCTGGTGCTATTGGAGAAGGACTCATTCAATCTGGATCCTCCCTTTTAGAACTCTCTACAATGAATCAATCTATTTACCAGTGTTCAGAGGTGCATGGAGAAGGCGCAGTGGAAACCAATTTGGCCTCAAATTCTTCTTGGGGTGGCGACACTCAATTGTTCTTTAGAGTACTACCTGGCTATGAAGGATTTCGACCACAAAGTGCGTCTAATGGCATCACACTAACTGTCGTTATAAAAACGCACCTCGAAGCTAGTATCAAAGTTAAAATAACCTTCACCTCGAGTTGGGTAGTCGAAACTGATGGTGGGTTATTTTTTCAAGGGATTGAAAAACTGTTCATAATCAGTAGAAATGATATCTTTTAGAACCAAGAAACAGATGGTCGGGACGGCCGGATTTGAACCGGCAACCGATGGATCTACAGTCCATTGCTCTGCCAGATTGAGCTACGTCCCGTACGATTCGATTGCATCTCTGGTAGCAATAAAAGGATTACTCAGTAGTCGCGAGTTCTCTTGGAATGGGAGCGCGTAAACGGGTGAGCTTATAGGTCAGCCAGTATGTGCGCGAAGCAGTACTCTATGCTCTAACTCTGGTGGTATTATTCATTGACAAAGTATGATGATTTCATTAAAGATAGGCGTGAATTGCTGAAAGCCCACGATTATGATGCAATTCCTCCAGATGAATGGTGGAAGCCGGACCAGCGGAAAGGTGTAGATGCACCACCCTTGGAAAAGCCGTTTGATAAAAGCGCTAATCTCATAGATTTGATTGACCCAAAGGACTTCCAGGAAAATGAACATCTACTGATGAATGCTATAGCGAGCCGCGAGAGTAGACGAGCATTCACAGAAGATTCTCTAAGCTTCGAAGAGCTGTCCTTTCTACTATGGGCCACTCAAGGAGTTCGTGAAGTGGACAAGAATAAGGTATGGACTAAACGTGCAGTTCCTTCGGGAGGTGGACGTCAGCCCTTTGAAACCTATCTACTAGTTACCAATGTTGACGGTTTCGAGAGAGGGGTCTACCGCTACTTACCAATTGAACACAAGCTGATTCTTGTTACAAAGCACCTTCCTGATGCAGAAGATCTCGTGGACAAGGCTTGGTACCAGAAATTCATCGGGATGGGCGCAGTTGTGTTTGTATGGGCGGCCATTCCCTATAGATCAGAATGGAGGTATAGCATCCTAAGTTACAAAGACATTCTCATTGAAGCTGGTCATATTTGTCAGAACTTGTATCTAGCATGCGAAGCAATTGGCGCTGGAACATGTGCAATTGCTGCATATGACCAGCAGGGAGTAGACAAGCTTATCCAAGTTGATGGAGAAAATGAAATGACGGTCTACCTTGCGCCAGTTGGTAAGGTGAAGGCAGACTAGGGGGGAAAAGCCAATGACCTTCGCTGTAAGAACAGCCCAAGGCAAGGATGACATGGATTTCTTCTTCAAACTGGGCTTTGAAACATTGAAGACTCTCCGTGAGTCTTACTATAACAGACTTCTAGAGGACAATCCTGGTAAATCTGATGACGAGTTGCTCCTTGCTTACAGAAAAGAAAACGAGGATTATTGTGACTTCAATAGTCCAGAAACGAGAGTTTTCATCGCTGAAGCCAAAGACAGGGTACGTTGTGGATATTTGTGGACGGGAAAAAGGAACAGTAGAGACCCTTGGGACCTTCAAGAGCCTCAGTGGATCTATGATATCGTTGTTGTACCAGCTTTTCAAGGGCAAGGTCTAGGGAAGAAACTCATGGCGAAAGCAGAAGAATTTGCAATTGAACGGAATCGGAATATTGGGCTTTTTGTGCATGCTGATAATTCGAGGGCTTTAGCACTCTACGAGAGAACCGGATATTTAGTGAGAGTAGTTCCGATTTCAAGGAAACTGGATGCTGAGGAGAGTGAATCCGGGCTTATTGAGGAATTCTTGATTGAAAAGGAGGAGGAATCTGAGAGAGGATTAGTTAGAGAATCTGAGTATCAAAGGTTTAGAAGAAAGGTGGAATTCTCTCGACATGCAGATGATGAAGATGTGAATAGGCTTTTTGATGAACACTCTAGTAAATATATAGAAACCCCCGAAAAGCATCTGAGATTAATTGGACTGACTGGTACGGGTGAGTTAGCTGGTTTGATTTGGGCAGGAATCTCAGAGTTTAATGAAAAGATTGTATCAATCTACGAATTGCTTGTTGATACGACACACAAACGTAATGAATTGGCAAAGATTTTGGAGCATTCTGCAGGAAAATGGGCACGAAGCTTGGAATGTTCTGCGTTGTATATACTCCTTCATGCGAAAGATGACTTTGATTTGGATTTCTTCAAGTCTATTGGTTACTCAGTTCCGGGATACTTCATGGAAAAGAGATTGATTGACTGAGATTATCAGGAACTTTGAAAGGGGTGTAGTACATCTCATTTTCGGAGGTTTAGGTCAGCTGAAACGAGTCATCGAATCGACTTTTCCAATCGCTGAGGTAAACAGGATTGCTGAGATGGAATCTACTGGATTCGGCAGACGTCATTACAGACCTGTATATGTCATGCATAAGTGGTGGGCCAGGAGACTCGGGTCGATTTTTAGGACCATACTTCTCTACTCATTAGCTGAAGAAAAGAGTGGCCATGACCTCTGGAATCGGTATCCGAGCGAGATTGACTTCTCAGAAAAAGTAGTTCTTGACCCAATGATGGGAGGAGGAACGACTGTTGCTGAGGCATTGAGATTTGGATGTAATGTAATAGCAGGCGATCTCAATCCAGTTTCTTGGTTCATTGTCAAGAAACAGATTGAAGACATTGACCCGGATTTGCTCAGGGCGGCTTTGGTTCAGCTTGAGAAAGATCTTGGTTCAGAGCTGAAACAATACTACAGAACCAATTGCCCGGAGTGTGACAGCCCGGCGGATGGAATTTACTACTTTAATTGTAAGATAGTATCTTGTCCAGATTGCGCAAGAGAGATACCCCTAATGCGCAATTTCTTTCTTGCTAAATCACTGGTAAATGACTCAGATCTCGTGATTTGCCCACAATGTTGGGATATTTTTGAAGCAAAAAGCGCGAAAAATGATGCGAAATGCCTCAACTGTGGTACTAGATTCAACCCAAAAGCAACCAGGTTTACTTCTGGTCGACAATATTTCTGCCAAAATGGAAATTGCAAACCGAGAAAGATTGTCGACTGGATTAAAGAGAACTCGATCCCTAAAGAAAGAATGTATGCAGTTGAGTTTCATTGTGAGAAATGCGGGGCAGAAGGAAATCCGAAACTGAAGAATGGGAGAGGATACAAGGTTCCAGACGATGACGACCTTCACCTTTTCGAGCTTTCCAAAAAGGAGTTCTCTCAGAAAGAAAGTCAACTTCCTATTCCTGACACGGTCATACCTCTTGGTGTTGAAACAAGACGAGCTCGGAATCATGGATATTTCAGATTCAGAGAGATGTTCAATGAACGGCAGCTCCTGAATTTGGGAAAAATCTACCAGTGGATTCTCGAACTTAATGACTGGAAGGTCAAGGAATTCCTAATCCTTGCCTTTTCGAACTCCCTGAAGTATAACAACAAGTTCGCAAAGTACAATGCGACTCGAGGATTCATCACTGATATCTTCCGCACTCATTCATACTCACCTTCAATGGCACCAGTGGAAGCAAATTGCTATGATACTCCAAGAGGACGGGGTGCTTTTACTGCCTTTGTCAATTTAGTAATCGAGGGAAAGGAGTACTGCCGGGCTCCCTTCGAGAGAGTGTATCAAAAAGATTCTCTAGTGAAAGTTCCATCTGGAAAACCTATCATTTCATCTTTGGCTGCTTCTTACAATGAGTTAGGTCAAGATAGGAAAGTATTGCTTCAGTGTGGATCATCCGAGCGGATAGCCGTCCCAGACAATGTGGCAGATGCTGTGATTACAGACCCACCGTATTATGGAAATGTGATGTACTCGGAACTCTCGAATTTCTTCTATGTCTGGTTGAAACTCGGTCTCCAGGATAGATACGACTGGTTTCGAGATGAGTTGGTTCCTTGGGAAGAAGAGATTATAGAAAATCGGGCACAAGAGAAAGGAAAACAGGACTTTTTGGCCGGTCTCACACGAGTATTTTTCGAAAGTAATCGGATTTTGAAGGACGATGGAATCTTTGTTTTCACCTTTCACCACAAGAAGGAGGAGGCTTGGGCGGCTGTATTACAAGCTATACTCGACTCTGGACTCTTTGTTACTGCGATATACCCTGTTAGGAGCGAGATGAAAGCTTCAACTCACCTTCACGATCTGAAGAATATCACCTACGACATGGTCATTGTATGCAAGAAAAGAGGTCAGGATTCTCCGGTCAAGGATTGGAGAGTGATTAGGAAATCGATCAAGAACACGACTCATGACATGATTCGTGTTCTTCAAGACAACGGGGAACAGATTGGGCAACTTGATAGGTATGTGATAGCCTTAGGCAAGTGTCTTGAACACTATTCAAGGTATTATCCAAATGTCTTGGAGAATGGGCAAAAGGTGAGTATTGAAGACGCACTTGAGTCAATAAGCTATGAGATGAATCATAGTGAGTAGCCTTTCATAAGATGGATGAGATTTGCGGCAGGTATCCCAAGGTTAGGACTATACAAAGTAGTACGAAGAGAATTGAAGATGCCATCACAAGAAAGTCGGATTTCGTCCAACTTGTGGTTCTCAGGTATGTTCTCTCAGATTGATACCCGAATCCACGTCCGTCCATTGACAGGGACAGAGTATCAACTCGAGATAGTGCTGATACAAGCAGAGGAAAGAAAGTGTACCGAATTGATCGCAAGATCTTCCTGGACCCGCCCACCTCTATTGAAATGCCTCTTGATTTCTGAGCCATTCGAACTTGATTTGTTTCTGTATCGAAAAGCGGCAAGAATCTCAAAGCGATAACTAGGGCGAAGCTGTACCTGTAGGGAATTCTGAGTTTTGTGAACGAATGTGCAAGAAGAGTTGGATCAGTAACTGAAACAAATAGCATGCTTGAGAAGACAATAGCAAGAAAACGAATGGATATTGACAATCCTCGTGCAAGTCCAAAGTCTGTTATTGGTAAGAATGGGCCAACTTCCCCAATTCTAGGAATAAAGTATGCCAGAATTGTCCCATTTTGAGCCAGAATTACCTGAAATAGGAGCAAAATCAGTGAAAACAGAATAAGAAATCGGACTCTGTTCGAGGCCAATCTGATAGGGACACGGGACGCCTTGAAAGTAAGAACTAGCAGAATGAGGATTGTTCCACTCAAAATCCAGCTTGGATAAATCAGAATTCCTGTCATCAGAAGAACCAGTGAGAACAGCTTCATAGAAGGATTCAATCTATGAATCAGACTATCTCTTGGAATATAACCAAAGCGGGAATTCAATTGGGATTCACCTCTGGTGTGCTATATTCCGAACGACCTATGTTTTCAAGACTATTGAGAACGGATTGAGGCGATCCATCGAAGAGAATTGAACCCGCATTCATGAAAATAATACGACTACAGAATTGGCTTGCAAAGATTGGGTCATGAGTTACAACTATACAGATACCTTCTGCCTTTACATGGTCTGCCATCTTTTGAGAGATTATTCTTCGTCCGTCAGCATCTTGGCCAATGAATGGCTCATCAAACAGGAAGACTTTCGGTTTGTGAACTGCCACTGATGAAACATTCAAGCGTCGTTTTTGACCATGACTCAATGAAAAGGGATTCCTGTCACGCATGCTTAGTAGTCCTATTTGATCAAGAGATTGCTCTGCTCTCAATGAATATTCTTCGAGATTAAAACCAAGAACATCCAGGCCTAGGACGTGTTCCTTCCAAACAGTTCTCTCGAAGATCTGGTGATTTGGATTTTGGAAGACAACTCCATTTTTCTCTGCAATTTCACGATGGTTCATTGAATGGATGGTAACATCATCTAGGAAGATGTTCCCTTCATCAGGTTGAAGTAAACCTGCAATCAATCCCAGAAGAGTGGTCTTCCCAGAACCGTTGTCACCCATCACTGCCACAAGCTCGCCTTGAGAGATTCCCAGAGTAACTTCATTGACAGCTTTTCTATCACCGTAGGAGAAACTCACATCTCTAATCCGAATAGTTTCGGCTTTGGTGGTTCCAGTGTCAGTTTGAAGAATGCACTCAGAGGTTGCTTCGTCTGGCATCCAGGATTCTATTTTTCCATCTGAAACCTTCAGAATTCGGTCTGCCACAGGCAAAAAAGCTGAAAATTGGTGCTCAATAATGATGATTCCTAGTCCCTTGCTCTTCAATTCTGCAAGAATACCTCGAAGCTGGATTGTCCCTCTTGGATCAAGACTTGAGGATGGTTCATCTAGAATAAGATAGCTGGGTTGACAAGCCAGCATTGCTGCTATGATTATTCTCTGCTTTTCTCCGCCAGAGAGTTCTTGGGTAGAGCGTTCCTTTAGATGTGGCACTCCCACTGCATCCAAAGAATTCGCAACCAGGGTATCTATTTCATTGACAGAAATTCCGAAATTCTCAGGACCAAAGGCTACCTCATCAGCCACATTCAATGTACAAATCTGGCCATCGGGGTCTTGTTGCACCAATGCTACTCGCTTTGCATACTCAGAGATGGAGAGCGATGAGGTATCCTCGTTGCCAATCATTATGGAACCCGAAAAATCACCTTCAATTATCCGGGGAATGAATCCAGAAAGACACTTTGCTAGTGTGGATTTGCCTGAGCCTGTGGCCCCGGTAAGAAGTACAATTTCTCCCGGTTGGATTGCTATAGTCGCTGAATTGAGAATAGGTGTATTACCATCGTACGAGAATGACAATTCACGAGCTTCTAGCATCTCACTTCCCCTAATACACCTCTAGTATGGAAACCTGTCTGACCCACATTGATCCGTCATAGCCACCAGCAATTAGCCAAAGTCCATCATCACTCTCGGTCAGAAGCATTCTGTTGTCATTCATCACATCAATCAAGTCAAAGCTAGCGAAGTATCCATCACGAGCTCGCACTCTCAGGTTTGTGGCTTCTGATGTTGGATTCGCATTCTCAAGAATTGTACTCACAAGTATTCCTGAATAATTCGCAGATGGGAAATGTATGTATGCACCAATAAGTTCCGCTTCAATTGTGACCTCTTGACCTGCAAAATCCGCTTGATGATACGAGTATGGATTCTCGACAAGTCCCTGTACATCACATGCATATGGATCAGAAAAGGTTCTGGCAATTGTAGCGGTGTAGTAGAGCGAACCCACTACGAGCAACGTGATAAAGAAGATAGCTGGAATATTTCGATAGACCATATCTCTCTTTGAAAGACTTGGTGAGCTATTAGCCACAAGTTGTGACGAAACCAATCCAGTATCACCGAGAAAATCGAAAGTTTCCCAGGCAAAATAGCCTGCGAAGATTACGCCTGAGCAAAATGCCAAGATTGTGATGACAGATATGTACAGCAAAGGAACACCTGTGAAATAAAAAAGCTGGAAAACTAGCACATTGGAACCAGATGCAATGCCTGCATTAATCCACCAAAGTATCCTTGATGGAATTCCAGCATCTTTTGCGTCGCCACCTACAGCTGCTCCGGCGTCTATGATTATTCCTTGGACAGTTGATACAATAACCACAACTATTCCATGAGTACTGCCAGTAAACATCTCAACAAGTCCTTTCAGAAGACCACCTGCGGCTCCAATTCCAGTCTTCGGAACTAAGGCTCTCATTAGTACAATCCAGAACACGTGGAGGCCGGCCATGAATTGACCTGCCCCAAAGGGAATGCCAAGTGACAGATTGATGAGATTTCCAAGGTATCCAACGAAAGTGCTGAGTGCACCTCCAAGAGAACTCAGTATGGCAATTGTGACAATATCTCGGGTGGAAATCGAGGTGTTTCTTGATGTATTCAATGCTTAATCACCTCGATATCTGAAACAAAGCGAACCCAGCTTGCTCCTGCAGACTCGTAGATGTAATATCCCATTTCTGGAGCTGATGTAAGTTGATAGTCCTCGTTACTGTAGCCGCCGTCTGGCGCAAGCATCACCAATCTCATGCCATCTGACCAATCTGGGACTAGTGTGCCATTCAGAGAATATGCAAGTATCATATCACCCTGAACATCATACCAAGAGGAATTTGGATAGACATTGAAGTAGCTGAAGTTCCACTCGTATCCATCATTTGATCCAATGCGCAAAGTGTCATTCTCATCCATTCCACCGACAAGCTCAACAAGGTCGGAAATTCTGACACCCTTGTATGTTCCGTAACCCCGCCAGTTGTAGAACTGATTCTGGAAAGATGAAAAGCCCTCTAATTCCGAAAGCAATAGCAAATCGCCTATGGCAAGTGTTACGCTTTCATCATCACTTTGGACAGCAACCATGTCACGCTGAAGAAATGGCGAATCCAGAAGGACAGGTTCAATTGTGAGTCCAGATTCGGACAGAGTCACGTTCACGAAGTGATAGAATCCTCCATTCTCAGATTCTGCATATAGACTTGCACCAGCACCTCCAGTTACAATATATCGAACACCATCAACAATACTTTCGTTGAAGATGTGGATATGTCCTGAAAATACTACATCTACTTCCATTTCTTGAAAGAGTGACAGCAATCTTGTGGCTGTTGTAGCATTTGTTAAGGCATGATCATTGTTTTGGCGTGGGTCAAAAGGCGGAGTGTGAGTAAAAACGAAAGTATTCTTTGCCGCAAACTCGCTCAAATCTGATTCAAGCCATGCAAATTCCTCTTCTGAAATATCACCTGTTGATGTATTCAAAACTGAGAAGTGTGCGGACCCAATGTCAAATGAATAGTGAGATGGGCCAAAATGTTGTGTGTATCTTGACCCGCCGCCAAGACGGATATCGTGGTTACCAGGAGTAGTATATACCGGCGTTTCGAATTCATCAAGAGCTGAAACTACTGTCTGATATTGGGATTCCTGTCCAAAGGGCGTAAGATCTCCACAATGAAACACAAAGTCTGGCCTGTATTCGTTGGCAATCGTAGCAATTTGGTGAATACTATCTTGATAGCCCTGCGAGTCGCCAAATACATAGAAATTTAGAATCGAGTCGTTATTGTTGTCCGGATTTAGATAGACCATTCCAATTAGAGCTATGCCTGCAAGAAGAATTACAGTTGATAGTGCCAAAGCTATTGGTCTTCGTTGCATCTTTCATGGCTCTCTGATATGTCGTTATGTTTGTTCGTGCCATTCGGAGATAAGAAGGCTTGCTTTGGAGTTCTACTAAAGGGGCATTCCTTTGATCTTGATTTCCCGAGATATCTTCAGTATTTCATCATCACCACGCCACTTCGAAGTCTGAGCAAGAAGGGCTGAGATGGTTTCAAGAAACAGATTGTCAAATTGCAAGGATCGTTTCCCGCCTCGATGTTCTAGGTATTTCTCCAAGAACCGCCATGACAATATCTGTTTCCTGACATCGAAGACGGGTTTTGTGTCAAGGAGGCTTGCTGCGATTCCGGCAATGTCAAGCATCCAATGTCCTACTCTAGACTCCTCAAAGTCAAGGCCAAAGAGCTTGTTATCGCTCCAAATGAAGTTTCTAAGACGAGGATCACCCTTAATCATGGCATGGATTGAATGATAATTGTAATACCAATTAGCCAGAGCGTCCACTAGTGCTGGATCGAAAGTTTGGTTTATCTTGTCTACTAATGTTTCTCCTGGAATGAATGTCATCAGAATTACGCCAGCCCTGGCATCGATAATGTCAGGCACTGCAAGACCGCTTTTTCGGCTGAGGCGTAGTTTATCCAGTTCATTATGAAATCGGTCTGCAATGAACATCTTGGCTACAAGGCTCATCGGTTTCTCAGGTGGTTCTTTGACTACATCGATGCGAATGACAACATTCTTCTTACTCTTCAGTCGCTCTGCGGATTCTATTGCTGCATTTCGACCAAAATTCTCCAATAGTATTGATTGGAGAGTAGATACACGTGATC
>JBHLND010000179.1:3742-6079 GCA_048937485.1 Promethearchaeota archaeon | reverse complement strand
GATGGACTTTTCCGAGGTATGGCCACTTTTCGAAGCTGGCGGATTGATACACCTATCTACAATGGATGGAAACCATCCACGTGTCCGAATGATGTCTCTAACAGCTCATGATCAGAAACTCTGGGTAGTCACCAGATCAGGGGATGACAAGGTTGGGCAGATACGAAAGAACTCCAACGTGGAGTTTACTCTTCCTGTCAGAGGAAAAGAGAAGGCAGGATGTCTGAGAGCGACTGCCGAGGCAACCATAATAGAAGATCAGGACACTCGTGAGGCGGTTGCTTCTGTTATCCCTTGGTTCACTGGATACTGGAAGTCATCAAAGGATCCCAACTTCACTCTCATCAGACTTGACATGAAGAAGATACTCTTTGACCATCACGAAACAAGCTCAAAATATACTATTGAACCGTGACAGCTTCACTCTTTCGATTAAAACGAGTTGCAGCGTATTCTATGCCCGCTGCGGATAGAATGAAGAGTATCGGCTGTATTGGAATTCGGTGGTGGGGCAGCACAAAGACTACAGAATATACGATTGCGAAAGCTAACAAAGGAAGAAGAAGGGGAGCAATCTCACCTAACCGTTTACGGTCCATGAATAGAGCTACGACTGCAAACAGAAGTAACGGAGCGTAAAGGAGTTGTCTAGGCAGAGGAGACATCTCTGGGTATACCTTAGGA
Organism: Promethearchaeota archaeon; assembly: GCA_048937485.1. GTDB lineage: Archaea > Asgardarchaeota > Thorarchaeia > Thorarchaeales > Thorarchaeaceae > SMTZ1-83. The sequence continues at coordinate 5,395 of JBHLND010000179.1, read as the reverse complement.
AACCACCAGAATTCGATGAACTTCCTAATTGAATTCATGAGTGTCTGGGGAATGTGTGCCAACATGTATGTAACAGCGAACTGCCCGAGAGCATTGTCAATATCCCCTTCTTGGGTAAGATTGAGATCCAATAGCGATTCTGTAGTGATCCAATAGGGTATTCCAGTGGCAGTGTAATTCGCATTGTTCCCAAGCCATAGATTGAATCCACTTGCTTTGATGAACACGAAATTTCCATCATAGACGCTCAAACTACGCAATTCCCAAGGCGTAATGACAAGGCCACAGACCGCCACAGCCAGAATGAAGCAAACAGCTTTACGTCTTACACTCCTAGGAGATGGTGTACCCTTCTCAAGATGCTGTTTAACGAGTTGAAAGAGCATCCATATGAAGAGAAAGCTTACCACAGAAACAATAACTGCATCAACAAGGATTCCGACACCAGCTACAAAGCCAAGTACAAGTGATCTTCGGATTGTTGGATTCCTGTTGTAGATAGTGTATACATAGATGATGCTCACAACAAAGAATGTTAGAAAAGTGAGCTGCTGAATTAAATAGGACCAGTGTAGGAAGTCAGGGAACAAAGCGAAGATAAGAACAGAGAGCACAGCAGTTCGCTTTGAGTAATAGTCCTTTGCCAAGTAGTAAAGGGGATAGACAGTCGCAGCTCCCACTAATGATTGAATAGCCTGTACAAATGCGATTGCTACTGTATTGACTCCAAACAGATAGTAGGATCCCGCAAGAAGATACGGGTAGAATGGAGACATGACGCAGGTCTCTTGTGACTGAGTAGCAGGAGGAAAGAAGTCAAACGAGAAGCCATTTCCTGAAATCAGGTTTAAAGCGATGCCTCCAGTTTCGTATAAAATCTGCTCTTGTCCAAGGATGAGGATTACCGTAATTCGCCCAAATAGAGAAATCAGAAATGCGATGAGGATTATCCTTCTATCTTCAAGGTTGTCTAGATGCTTGAAAGAACACCTCGAACACTCAGATAACGACAACCTTGCCAACTTAATCGGACATTTGCCTGCATGACAACTTAATGAGCATTATGTAGATGCAGCAGAAACAAGTGATTATGGGAAAGACGATTCTTCAAGCTTGGATTTCACTTGTTGATTCAAGTTCGTCTGCCAAGGATGCAGCGAACGCGGATCGAATCATTTTCGCAAAGCTAGCTGTAATTTCCTCTGGATGCTTTGAGTTGGAAGGAAAGTATCGAATATTGAGACGGAATGATTTCGAGCCGTTTCTATATTTCAGCTTGCAGACCTGATAGTCAGACATATTGCATTCCTCAAGAGCCTTGTTGGGCGAATATTATATAATACAACTCTATAATAATGAATATTGTATATGCTAAAGTTCTGTATGAGCTGGAAATATGTCTGCGAGGGGACCAAAAAAAGGAAGGAGTAAAGGTTCTGATAGAACCTCTACTTCAGTTTGCTTTACTGTTTTCTAAACCAGACTATCGCAATGATGATCACAACTGCGACAACACCAACGACAACAACGACCAATAATGGATCTAGGCGGAAATATGGCGTGTAGTTCGTGTTAACTGGAGGTGCGACTAAATCGCGATGCAGAGTTGTGTTATGCTTGGCAATGATGAATCCTTCTGTTTCAGACCCCGGC
>JBHLND010000179.1:0-3732 GCA_048937485.1 Promethearchaeota archaeon | reverse complement strand
TGTATCATTCCATGCAGTTGCTATATACATCTCCGCGAGTCCCTGATGGTCTGCCGGCCGCAGGTAAGTTGGCCCCTTGGGGCAGTTGATAAGAAGACCGCTTTCAAGATGCTGTATCATTGGAATAACTTCCAAATTAGGTACTGCATTTGTTACATCTACCAGGAACTGCGCAGTAGCAAACGCGCTAGCAGTGAATAGCTCTGGTACTCTGTAATCGTGGCCGATTAGAGGTATGTATCCATTCGGCCGGATATTTCTAGTCACATGTTCTGCAACCATCCAGTCATTGACATCGTTATCCGGCAGTTCATAGCCATATACACACAGCCCAGTAGAGCCCTCCTGTGCATCAAATAGGTTCATGGAGAGTATATCAATACAGGCTCCAGCAATTTCCATTTCTGCAGCAAGATTCTGTGTGGCAAATTCTGTATACATAGCTGTGAAGCTTCCGGCCCAGATCACAAAGAGGTATTCAATGTCATTTGATGCATCCTGAAGCAACAATTCAGCCACTTCATCACTGAAGTCAGTATCTCCAGGAGGTGCATATTCAGTGTGGATCACAGTCCCTCCTTTCTCCTCTATCACAGCAGTCATCGATGCGACACCGCTGTATCCAAACGAATAGTCTGGTGCGAGGAATGCGAACTTCGAATACCCGAGAGTGTCCATGGCATATGTAACTCCAGCATATGCATCATGCCAGTTATTTCTTGCAATTCTGAAGACGTATTGATTCAAGAGCGATCCAGTTAGTGCAGCATCAGCTGCAGGAGTTATGAAGTAAAGCTTTTCGTACTCCTCGGCAATTGGCACAAGCGCTGCAGCCACGCTACTCCAAGTTGCACCGACCATGATGTCAATACCATCAGTCTCTATCGCGGTTGTAGCCAAAGATGCAGCCTCGGTCACATCGCCCTTTGTGTCATAATAGATAATTTCGTAATCGCGACCCGCTTGCGTCTTGTTCTCGCTGTCATACCCCATCTCCGTTGTGGCATATATCATACCCAGTTCAAAACCTTGTTTTGTCCATGGCGCATAAGCCGCAAGAGCATTTGCTGTAAAAGGAGCGAAGACCCCAATTTTAATTGGGCCAGTGTCCTGTGCAGCAACTGGTTTATACGTCAATAAAGGTATGAACATGGATACTAATAGCAAAGCAGATAGTGATATGGCAAAATATCCAATCCTGTTCATATTCTCTACTCCTCCTAGCATAGCTAATTTCTAAAGCAAATGCTAGATTTGGTGGGCATAGGGAGTCTATGCCAACTCTTACCGATTAGTCCCCCGCCTATATATCTCTTAAGGAAATCAGAAACACCACGAATTTCTAGGAAACGGTCCTCCGCAAGAAATCCAGAACTACATTATTGAACTCTTCTGGTTGCTCAAATGTAACAGCATGTCCCGAGTCCCGAATAATTGTCATTTCTGAGTTTGGCAATTTTTCATGTATCAAATTGGAATAAGGAAAGGCGGGCTTTAGAATGTCATTCTCAGCCGCAATAACACATGTAGGGATTTTGATTTGAGGCAATTGTTCTGTGATATTGAGCTCGAGAAAAGAATCAATCAAACGTACTAGCGGAGGATAATCCAGCTCAGCATAGCGAGCCTTTGCTTGTCCTAGAATTGCCGATTGATTTCGAATGAAGGTTTCACCGAAATTCAAGGGCACGGTTGAATGGTAGAATAGCTCAGGATCTTCAAGAATGCAGGCGTATCTCCACAATTCACACATCTCACGGAGTAATGGTCCTACAAATGAAACGGCACTGCTGACAACTAAGCTCTTCAGCATTTCGGGATATTTCAGAGCAAACACCAAACCTAGTTCAGCACCGTAGCTAATTCCAATGTGATGGACCTTATGGATATCAAGCTCGCTCAACAGAGCCTTTTGATCTTCGACATGAATGTCGAAAGAGTAGGGACTATCTGGTTTCTCGCTTTGCCCTTGTCCACGCATGTCATAGAGGACGACCTGATACTCCTTGGAAAATACCGTATGTTGATTGACCCATCCCAGAGTGTTTGAAAAGACACCATTGCCAAAAATAACTGGTTCTCCTTCTCCATGAACTTCATAATAGATTTTGATTCCATTGATGTCACAGAATGGCAAGATTGTTCCTCCTAATTTCCATAATCTTCCTTTAGTCTTCGTTTTAGGATCTTTCCAGCTCCGGAAATGTAGGGAGCGAAGCTTTGAATGAAGACAGCGGATTTGGGTATCTTGAATTTGGCCAGCTTGCCCTCGCAGAATTTGATAACTTCTTCTTCCGTAGCTTCCTCTCCTGATTTCAAGACCACAACTGCACGACCAACCTCGCCCCACTTGGCATCGGAAACCCCTATTACCTGTACCTGGGCAATCTTTGGATGCTGTTCCAGGATTTTCTCGATTTCCCGGGGGTAAACATTCTCCGCCCCGCTAATGTACATGTCCTTAACACGGTCCACTACAAAGAAGTACCCGTCATCATCAAAATGAACCATATCTCCAGTTCTAAACCAACCATCCTCATCCAAGAGTGTTTTGTTCAATTCTGGACGATTCCAGTATCCCTTGGTGACGGTGGGACCCTTGAAGAGGAGTTCTCCCACTTCATTTGCCGTGCATTCCCTGCCGGTTTCAGGGTCAACCACCTTTGCATCAATGAAGAAGTTGGGAGTGCCAATGCTACCAACTTTCCGTTCGGCGTCCCAGGGGTCAAGCGCAAAGCAGCCAGGCCCCACCTCAGTCATTCCGAAACCCTGCTTAAACTTCACACCATGAACTTCTCTGAAAGTCTTGATAATATCTAAGGGTAGAGGTTCGCCTCCTGAGGTCAAGAAGCGAACATTCCTGAAGTTAATGGATTTGAAGTCGGGGTGATTCATCAGCATGCGATATTGGGTAGGAACTGCAAAGAAAAAATTGGGTTGCTCTCTGTTGATTAGCTCGATCAGCATTTCCAATTCCCAGCTCTTCATTTGGATGACTTTACCTCCCAATATCCAGAGCGGAATTGCATACACATAGAGCCCCCCGACATGAAAAAGTGGTAGATGGTTAATGTAGACATCCCCAGGAAGGATGTCGCGGATAGTACTTAGAGTATTGAATGCAACTTGCTTGTAGGTGATCATTGCCCCCTTCGGGAGACCTGTTGTGCCACCAGTAAAGACGATGCCCATGGGATCATCATAAGATAGGTCAATAGGTTCGGGAGGACTGGATGGGGCTTTGCTGACTACCTGTTCGTAGATCAGTGATCCGTCAGGTCCGGGTTCCTGCGCATCCATTGCAATCCAATGCTTGACTTTCGTTTCTGCTTTCAGCTCAGATGCAACAGAGGAAAATACTCCATCAAACAGAAAGGCCGCCGGATCTAAGTCTTCAATCAATCCCGCCAATTCCCTGGCAACTAAGCGGAAATTTAGCGGACTGAAGATACCGCCGCTCTTCTGGCAACCAAAGAAAGACTCCCAATATTCCAAGCTATTGTGAGATAGGATGCACAGACGATCACCCTTCTGAAACTTCAACGTTTCCCGTAGGAAATTCGCTACTTGATTCGCTCGTTCATTGAAAGCCCTGTAGGTGTACCGTGTCCCAGTCGCTACATCAACCAGAGCTTCGGCGTCAGGGGAGAAGACCTCCCTCTTTGATAAGTAGTCAAACTGATTTGCCACTAATTTCGCCTCCTGGATGACAGTGTTTCACCACCATCTTAG
>JBHLND010000178.1:4924-6117 GCA_048937485.1 Promethearchaeota archaeon | reverse complement strand
GAACGGGGAAGTAGGCTGAAAAGAGTACAGTGGCAGGACCTGCAACAAGTGCCACCGCATAGACCTCTAGCGGGACCGTTCCTGTAAGAATCTCCAACGAATAGACTGCTGCAAAGCTTTGAAGGATTGCTTTTCCTGCAGGCTCGCCTAAAGGAATTGCTATCAAGGTGACCACCAGTGCCAGAGCGCCCAATACAAGGAGATATGCTCCTTGAACCTCGGAACTAGTGTAGCCCAATGATTTTGTCACTCCAATTTGTCGTGAATTGACTTCAACAATTCGCTTCACCGTTGTGTATACAACAAAGGCCGCAACTGCAAAGATGATGCCTGCAAAGAGTGCAATGAATTCATCCGCTACTTCGAATCGCTGTAGTTCTGCACTTCTCAAATCGCTTACATCTAACGTTGTGACAATGGGATACGGACTGATGGCATCCAGAACTACTTCAGACAATTCTGAGTGGTCGTATCCTTCCTCGAAGCGGACAAGAATCTCATTCACAATGTCCTTCTCCCCATATCCCGTATACGCTAGTTCCTGCAGGACCGAGATATCCATCCAGATTGGAGCTATTGCAGCGAAGGAGGCTCTTGAAGGCGCATGAATGAGCTGCTTTGGATTTCTATGAGGAAACAGGTGTTCCAGAGACACCACTATGCCCACGATTTCAATTTCATACTCTTCTCCGAAGACTGAAACTGTTAGAATAGAGCCTAGCGCCAAACCATTCCCTCTGGCAAATGACTGTTCAACCAAAGCTGTACGATTGTCTAATGGATTCAAGTATGTTCCTTCAGACAAAAGAAGTTTGAATACATCCGGTGGATTTTCTGGATCAACGCCATAGAGGTCTGCAGGATTCTCTGGATTGCCTGTGAAATTGACCTCTCCAAAGACATGGTAGCGACTTGTGAATGCTTCGACCCCGTCAATATCGCCAATGCTGCTTACGTAATCACGAGGAGCTGAGTATGCAACAGCCATGAAGTCTGGAGATGCATAGGTTTCATAGGTATTGTCAATCGTGACTCTCATCATTGGCATCATGGCCAAGAACATGACATAGCTTAGCACGGCAATCCAGACGAGGGTCATGCTGCTGAAGACTTTCCCTTTCTGACTGAAGATTTCCTTTCTGGTCTTTTGCAGCAGAGTACCAGCCAAGGATTACTCCTCCTCATTCCGACCA
>JBHLND010000178.1:0-4914 GCA_048937485.1 Promethearchaeota archaeon | reverse complement strand
CTGCAATCTTTGAAACGGATGTCTGATGAGTAACAGCAATTATTGTTGTTCCAGTCTTCTGGTTGAGGGCCTGAAGCAACTCCCAAATGACCTCTGAAGTTTCCGCGTCAAGATTTCCTGTAGGTTCATCCAGAACAAGTATTGGAGGCTCTTTGGCCAAACCTCTTGCGATAGCAACCCTTTGTTGCTCGCCGCCGCTCATCTGTGATGGGTAGTTATTTGCCTTGTCCAGAATCCCCACTAGCTCGAGGTAGTGTAGCGCCCGTTTACGCATCTCTTTCTTATCCTTGATTTTCATTGCAATACCAATCTCTACATTCTCCAAAGCGGAGAGTGTGGGAAAGAGATTGTAGAATTGAAATACAAGTCCGATGCTTGACCGTCTGAATCTTGTTCTTTCATCTCTCTTCATTGACGAGATAATAGAATCTTCAACAATGACTTCTCCAGACGTGGGAATGTCTAGGGCAGACACCATGTTGAGAAGAGTTGTCTTTCCTGAACCAGATTGACCGAGGATGGCGACAAACTCTCCGTCAGCGATCTCCAAAGAGACCCCTCTTAATGCATGAACCGTAGTTTCCCCAAGTTTGTATTCCTTGTGAAGATCAGTTATTTGTACCAGGCTTTCTGATGAGGCCAACTTTCAACCACTCCATTGTTGCTTATGCTATGTGTATCTCCCCATATGAATAGACACGAAACAGTTTCTCCCAGAGTATAGAGAAAAGACGTTCTTGCTCTGGTCCTATAGTACATAAAGAAACTTTTACCTATTTTCTCTTGGAGCAAGATGAAGGAGAACTCTTCCCTGTTCAAGGCCCTCTCGAATTCCACACGAATCAAGATTCTGGACTATCTCTTGGTGAAGCGCATCGCTAATAAGGGGGACATCATGGATGCCCTAAATCTTGAGCGAGCAGCCTTAGAACATCACCTCGGCCCCCTGGTAGACGCAGGCCTTGTCGGTACCTTTGATGTTGTTATTGACAAGGTGAAGAATTCACTATGCTTCCCGTTGGAGTCAGTCAAGGTGGTACGGGATCCAGAGATATCGATTGATGTTATTCGTGATGTCATTGGTGCTGAGATTGAGAGTGACGTTAACCACAATGAGATTCAGGAAAAGGCTCAGAGTGAAGTCGACTCCGGTTATCTTACGCAGGAGGATGCGGTTGCTATTGTTAGAACTCTCTTTGAGCATCGAGGAAGGGGTACGAAGAACATGTGCTCAGTCTGTGGTCGGATTCGGAAAATGGCCAATCTTACATTGTGTGAACGTTGTTTCAGACCTGTATGCACGAAGTGTGAGCAAACACTTCAGAGAGATGACGGCGTTTCCGAGCGACTATGCGATCGCTGTGTAAATCAGATGTTTGGGTAAGCCATTTCTCAAGAACCACGAATTTGATTAGATTGATTCACGGTCGTCTGTATAGTGAATCCTTTGCCTGACAGGTCCATAGATTATGATACGGTATGCTCAATATACGACCGAGTCCGTACCGGTGAGCCCGAAATGATATACCACATTCTTGAGGATTTTATTCCACCTTCTGGTTCGAGAGTTCTAGACATTGGTTGTGGGACTGGAAATAACACCCTGCTCTTTCAAATGGCTGTTGAGGCCCAAATCTTTGGACTAGATTCCTCAATAGGAATGCTACTAGAAGCACACGAAAAGGCTCCACAAGTTACCTACATACACGGATCTGCTGACAGCATCCCCTTGAAGTCAGAGAGTTTCGACATGCTGTTCATGACAGAAGTTGTTCATCATCTGCCCAACTTAAGCGCAGCGATGAAGGAGATGAGTCGTGTTCTGAAGCCTGCTGGTCGACTATGCATCGTCACTCAATCCCACAGTCAGATTGAGGATCGAATGACATCCAGATTCTTTCCAGCCACAATCGCTATTGACAAAGAACGGTATCCTGCAATATCTGAAATCAAAGAGTGTATGGTACGAAACGGTTTCTCTAAGACTTGGTCAAAGTCGTGCAAATTTGCGCCCATGATGCTCGGCGAGGACTTCTTGAATACGGTTTCTCGAAAGGGCTATTCAATGCTGCACAAAATCAGTGATGCTGACTATGAATCAGGTCTACAAAAACTTCGCGAGGCATTTGAGAAACACGAGCAACTGGACTACTCTGCAGGCTACACATTTGCTTGGGGAAAGAAGGTCCAAGTAGAGTTCCCAGAATAGACTGTGCTTAATCGGATGAAAGAAAAAGAGGTGGGTGAGCCCTGGTATGCTACCAGGACTTACCTTTCAATTTGGTCTTGATTCACGGTCTCTTCTTGACCATGACAACTACAACAATGATTACAATTGCTCCGACTCCAGCTCCAATGATCACGATGATTGGAACTCCGAGGATGGTGCCTTCCCACCACGCTCCGGATACGACGCCAATCTCTCCGCCAATCGCAGACATTGTGTACATGGCTGAACCAGTCCAGGTATCATGGGCAAAGGCCGGAAACGAATTCAAAGACGTGTTGAAGTAACAGAGTATTGCTGGAATCTCAAGATATGTCCCAACTTCTTCAGGCTGCATGTCGAACGTGACGGTCCAAGTTTCTCCCGCACCCAAAGTAGCCCGGTTCCAGTAGTACTGCTTCTCAACATTGAAACCAGCACTGATTCCATCAAGTATCTTGAGGTCATATGCAGTTCCTGAGCCAATGTTGGTCACAACAATGGATACCGACACATTGGTGTTGACTGCCATCTGATCTGGAACGACCTTTTCTATGATGCAATGTGGTCCGCCATAGGCGATGGATGTAATGTCCAGATCAAATGTCAAAACAATATCGTCTGTTGTGAGCCACAATAGATCTGGGTCGTAGGGTTCAGGCAAACCAGTGTAGACTGGTAAATCGAAGTTGACGTACAGTCCATAATCGTACTCTTTCACAACGCTAGAGTGCAAGTCCGCTAGGAAATAGGGGACTGTTTCTTCAACCAAGAGTGTGGGATCTACCATCGCATATACCGCATTCTTGATGTTGGCAGTATCACCAACGAAGGCTGCCATAGCATCCCAGAGCGCCTGCAACACTAGTCCAAAGTGGTCCTCTATCAAGGCGGCAAAGGCCTCCTTGGAGGAGTAGGATGAAGGAAGACTGACTCCTATGGCATCCGTCAAGAACGCCTCAATGTCGGCGATGTAGTCGTTGAGGAAACCTTCAAGCACGTAAGGATTGGAGTACGTTGTGTTCACTAGGATGTCCAGTAGATGGTATGTATCAAGGGTTTCTAGAGCTGCCTCAAACAGCGCTTGCATAGGATTCTCCTCAAAGATCGTATCGTTTATGTTGTCTAGGATGACATCCGGGTTGATTCCGGCTCTATCAGCAATCATTCTCAGAGTGTCCTGATTCAGTTCGAAATAGGGAGCATATGCGAAGGCCATTGACCAATCCATTTCCAAGAGATACTCACGCATGTCCGGGAACTCGGTAATGATTCCTCCCCAGAGCTGATCAATGTAAGAATCGAACATCATTGGATAGATACCCATGCCAATGGTGAAGTTAAGCTGGTCCGCAATCATACGAGGATAGGCAACCATAAGCGCCTGCATTATCTCGTCAATTGAGGCATCACCCGGGAGCTCAACGCCAGGCATTATGTAGATGGGAGTAGAACCGTTGAAATCAAAGTCCTTCCCTGCATAGTCCCAGTCCCCAGATACACCGCTGATATCTAGAGAAGTAGGTGTCACAGCAGCAATAGCCGATATCGAGTTGATTGTATTGACCTGAAACATCTTGCTCTCAATGTTGCCTGTGTAGCCAACATGCTGCTTCAATGAGTAGGTCTCATCACCAACTCCATCTGCAATGTGGTTCTGTGCGTTGAAACCAGCCACTCCAATTACTCCAGTCTCCACCTTCTCGACCCGGTCAGCGTGAGAAGCATGGGCTCTCACAAATGGGCTCATAATTGTTGCATACATCACGAAGGGATTGTTTCCAGTGAAGTACCCGGGACGCATATGATGAGTCATGAGTGTTTCAGCAAAATGAGATCTATCAGCAGGCCAAGTAGCTCCTTCTACCAGGTCCATGAATCCGCCAAGTGCACTCATCCTAGTCTTCATAGCTGTCAATGCTGCAGTAGCAGCCGCTGCCTCCGGAAAACTCACATACTGAAATAGGTACTGGCCAGCATACTCATAGATTGAAACCGTTTCGTAGTTGAAATACACGTACATGCTCTGATTCGAAATGGCCAATCTATGGAACTCTAGACCAAGGTCTGCTTCGTATAATGCAACGATCTCCTCAGCAAGGGATATTGCCTGTGCCAAATTTGGCTGTAGAATATGAGCATCATCTACAACTTCTGGCAAGACAATAATTGGATTTACTAAGACTGTCAATGCTGCAGCGGCGCCACCCATTTTTCCAGTTGGGTAGACTGATTTTGCAGATACTTCCAATTGAGCCATAGCAACATAACCATTATCGGTGGCTGTTTGTCCCTGTACTGCTGTCTGGTATGATTGAGTATGTGCGTAGTTGTAGTAACTAGCATTTTGGAACGTACCAACAGCATTCCTGACCGTGCCCCACGGATCTATCTGGGTTACAATTCCTTCAATAGCACCAACCATTGCCATGTCGGTCACTTGTGAAGGAGCTGCTATCCCTTCCGGGGCCTCTATCTCTCGAAGGGGTGCAACAGCACTCATCGTTACAAAGGGAATTACCATGATAGCAACAAGTGCAAGTGCTATCATAACCCTCATTTTTCTCATAATTTTAACTCCTAAAGGACGCATTTCATCTGTAACGCCCTGTTGCCTTCATAGTAAAAAAGCAGTGAATAAAAGGTTAATGGGAAAAATCATAAGGAATTCAAAATCATCCATCCTGCGGAAGAGCACACTCCAATCC
>JBHLND010000177.1:0-6120 GCA_048937485.1 Promethearchaeota archaeon | reverse complement strand
TTTCGCCATGACCCAATCGCCAAGTGTAGTTCGCGAAGGGATTTGGATTATCATCAGATGTTTCAAGCCATTTGGCGAAGGTTGCGGTTGTTCCGCTTGCCTCAGATCTTACATAGACATTGATTGGCCCTGTTTGAGCTACCATCACACCAAATGTGACTTCCAATTCTTCCCAGGTGGTTATATTTCGCTGGAATATTGCCACAGCCATATCACAGTCGAGTTTGAAGGAGGTTCCATTAACTTCAGGATTGACAACAATACCAAGTGCGTCTGCCGAAATTGGGATGATACTCACGTTCGGATTCGCTTGAATGTAGTCATTTTCCGGATACGAGCTAGATGCGCCAACATCTATTATCTGCTCAGCAATCTGCGACTGTCCAAGTCCCGAGCCCCCTGTACTTGGATTAACTATGAATGCTGGATAATCATATTGAAAGCGTGCAGCCCATTCTTGAGAAAGTGAAAAGACAGTTGTAGAACCAGCTGTGGTTATCGTAAAAGGCCCGCCACCATAATCTGAAGGGGGCGTTAGGATAATAACGAATCCTAACATAACAAGCATTCCAAGAATAAACACAATGAATTGTCTCTTAACGCTGGTCATTGCCTTTGCCTCCTTTCGTTAGTGTGGCGCCCGGACAAACCTATAGTCAGGCAGTATGCATTTACACATGAGTGCTTCCTTGTTGTAAATGTATCATATGGTTGAACGATTCCCATGTCTTGGCCAAAGAGTAGAATGAAATTGGCCCTCTATCAGTCTTTCTAGCTAACCATTCGCAAATCTGGCGCCCTGCTAAAATGATGTATTCAAATCACCTCTGCATCAATAAATGGCATCCACAAAAGCAATTGGCAGCAAGTTTATGTCATGACAAAACTGTAGTCCATACGGTGCCTGGTTGGTGGACAATCATAGAACCCGCAAGAGATTGAATGAATTAGATGGGAAGGAATGGGTGAAGAGCACTAAATCGTGGTTTGTCATCAATCCTCGTTCTCGCAACAAAGCTCAACTGAATCATCCCGCGAAATTCCCGGAGAAACTAGTCTCACGATTTGTTGAGTTTTTCACAAGTCCAGGAGCTTGGGTTTTGGATCCATTTGCTGGAGTTGGCAGCACGAATGTTGCATGCAAGAACCTTGGTAGAAACTCCTTTGGTGTGGAATTGAATCCAGACTTTGTCGAAGTGGGCAAACAGGAAATTTCCAAAGCAAGTGGGACTGGTGAACAACTGCTTTTGTGCGGCGACTCACTTGACATCGCGGCTATTCTAGAGGACCATTTCGGTGAGGGCATTCCTGAACTCAATTATCTGATAACCTCCCCTCCATACTTCGACATGCTCAGGAAATCGCGAGGAGGCAATGATACTGTTCACAAGGAACGTGGAAAGAAAGGACTGAAGCAATATTACAGTACATCCGAGGCAGACATTGGCAATATCCCTGTATATGAGGAGTACTTGGAAGCAGTAGGAGAAGTCTTCGATGCTGCTTATCCCTATTTGGCTGACCATGCTTACGTGACCTTGGTCGTGCAAAACATGCGTGACGAGGGAGGCGCACTTCGGCCCATTGCGTGGGATTTAGCCAAGCGTCTTGGTGAAACCTATGAACTGCGACAAGAGCAAATATGGTGCCAGGACAACAAGCAACTTGGATGCTGGGGCTATCCAACCACGTACGTGTCCAATGTCCATCATCACTATTGTGTTGTGCTACAGAAAATTCTATCAATTGACTAATCCAGTTTTTCCAAGCACACTATTCATTAGGCGTTTGTACGAGCGATACTCTATGTCCTTCACTATCCGAGACCTTACCGTTGATGACCATCCTGAAGTGAACTCGTTGTGTGAAACAATTTGGAACGGTAATGACTATGTCCCAGACAGCTTTCCAAATTGGATAGAGGACAAGTTCTCTTTTCCCATTGGCATGTTTTCCGATGACCAACTCGTTGCCTTCGTGAATATGGAGTGTGTTCCAAACAGGAGTCTAGCCTGGGTCAAGGGACTAAGAGTAAAAGAGGAGTTTCGAAATCAGGGTCATGGCTCAAAGATCTTGGGGCATCTTATTTCAAAAGCAGACGCTGCGGGAATTTGCAGTGTTATGTATGCTACAAGTAGTCGGAATGAAGCATCAATGAAGTTGGCGGAGAAACAGGGATTCAAACTGACCAACTCCGTAGGCTATTTTCGGCTGGAATCCCCGTATCCGCCTCACCCCAAACCAAGTCAGAGTATTCATCCCATCGAAGTTGATGAGATACGATTGACTGAGATATTAGATGTTGATGAAACACTTATGGAGTCCTCGACATTTCCAGTTGCGTGGGAGTTCTATCGAAAGGATTTGGAATCCTTGGCTAGACTAGGTAAACAAGCCAAGATTCGCGTAGTGATAGATGATAGCGGTCGTATCAATACGCTATACATCGTGGCTGTACGAAAACGACGTGACTTCAGAACATTGACCTATACAGTTTACTCATCAAATCGCACGGTTTTCGTTGATGTGTTCTCAAGAATACTTGATGAGCTTGTTGATGATAAGGCTGACCGGGCAGCCTTCTTCCTTGGACCTAGAGTTGAGCACTGGGTTGATTTCATAATTGACATTCCCAAGGAATTCGCAGGACGACGATTTCTACTATATGAGAGATCTACAGAAAAACCAGGAATAGGCTAACAGAGCAGCCTATTCCTAAGAGAATTCCTCTTATTTAGGTGAAATGCTGACTGGTGTTTGGAAGTACATAGTAAAAGATAGTGATGGCAGTTAGCGCCACCCCTGCCCAGTTCTCACCATAAGCATATAGGAGAGCTCCGGCAATCAGGAAGACTACAGCCATAGTCCAAGACATCCGGTCCTGCTTCAATATTTGGAAATACAGAAATATAGCAATCACGCCGAGAATGAGTCCTGCACCAGAAGCAACATCCTCCCATACAGCAAAGCCGAGTCCGCCAACAATGATTCCTGCAATTGCATTAAGGATCATCAGAAATCCTGCTATGGTGACTTCCTGGGGTCTTTCTCCTCTCTGAGTACCCCTATCATCAGCCATTGGTATTTCGGTCATATTCAATGGGAATGGTCTTGCCCCTCATTATTCTTCCGACATAGCAAAATGCCCTAGTCGGATAATCTTGGAGTCATTCTCCTGCGTATGACAACCAGAACAAGGAGTCCTGCAAGTATCCCTATTCCGAGTGTACCCAGAATTATCAATTCCATCGGTATCTCGAATGGTCCCGGAGCTTCGCCAACCGTCAGTGTGAACTCTGCAGAGTTGATGTTGCCGTAGATGTCATAAACAGTCACACGAAGGCCGTAGATGCCATCTGCAAGACTAACGATGTTGCAAACTCCGCCTGATGCATTCACTGTGAATCTTGCGGTGTCGTTAATTTCCCAGTGATGGATTCCAGAGAGATCCCATGCACCGATTAGGTAGTCGAAATCAGCCCCCGATTCTATTGCTTGGTCTGTGGGGAGAATGTTCCACGTGGGTCCTGTTGTGTCTCTTACGAGTACGGTGAATTCTCTGGTATCACTGTTGCCAAAGATGTCAGCAACGGTCACATCAACACTATAATCGCCAACGGGCACCAAGGATTCGCTTCTCAGGACACCTGTTGAAGTGATGTCGAAGTAGAAGTTATCAGAGATGTCCCACGAGCCAATTCCTGATGGGTCTGTCGCTTGAAGTTGATATGCAATCTGCCGACCATACTCGAACTGAAGAGCGGCTGATGATGTTATCCATACAGGAGGTGTACTATCGGGGCCTGGCATGAAATCAGAGTAGACCAATATGTAATTGTAGTAAGGATCGCCAAAGGAACACATCAGACCATTTTCTTTGAACGCCTGAAACACCATTCCCGGAGACATAGCGCCTTCCATTATCCATGTTTCATACCCATTCCACATTCCACTATCCTGTATCACTAGTAAATCATTCCATTGTAGGAACAATCCGACATCTCCGATCTCGCAGGAGTCTGTGACTCCAGAGATCCAGAACATGTTGAATCCTGCCCACATTCCTGACTCAACAAACCCATTTAGGATATTCATTGATTGATAGTCTAGATCCTGATTCACAATACTCCCACTGGCATCATACTCAGTTATGAGCAGTTCAATATTCCAGCTGAATGGTCCTGAAGGCGTTGTAAATGTGAAATTAAGTGTTGTATAGTCTAAGGTACCAAGCGGCTCAAACAGCCAATCAATGCGGTCTCCTGTTTCTGGGGCCACGATTGGTACTACGTTGATCGAGTTGATGGATAGATTCGCATAAGACCACATACCATCATCCCAGTATCCCTCTAATGAAATGTAATTCGTGCCATTTTGATAAAGTGGGACGAAGAAGTCTTCGCTCATACTCGCGTATATCGAGAATACATACATGGAGTTGAGATAGACATATACCGTTTGAAGAGAAACCGGACCTGACACTTCAAGGTCGATGAAGACCAAGCCTCCGCTAACCGTTTCACCGGAAGTTGGCTCTACGATGAGGAAGACTCTTTCCGATGAAGCTAAAACCAATTGCGAATCCCTGTTATTTGAGTGCAGAACCTCTCCGGGAACAATAGATACCCTTGCAGTAATATTGTAGTACCTCACCTCAGCTGGTGTCCACCTATAGGAGATTTGATGAATCTCAAGAGGTTCAAAGATTCCTATACTCGAGCTGTTAACAAGAGTTTCATCAATGTAGAGATCAAGGGAAATCGAAAACTCTGTATTCATCCCCCAGTTTATTGCAGTTGCAGAAATCTCAGTTTCCTGATCCACCGTCACTTGTCCGGAAATATCAAGGACTACTTCTAAGTCATGGTCAAGAGGTGATAGGCTACCTATTACACTTACATCGTCAATGAACCATCCACGATAGTTGTTGGCATACTGGTTGACAGTATCAAAGAAGAATGCGAACCTCACTATCGTGTCCGCAAATGCACTGATGTCAAAGCTAAACTCTCCCCAAGTATTCATGGTTCCATCTACGTAACCGATGAGCACCCATGAGTCATCTGGGAGAATCACATAGACATCCTTGATATCATAATAACGACCGGAGTATTCTGTCTGATACCAGCTCCAGAAGATTAGTGAGTATACATTGGACCCAAGCATGTAGGGACGACTAATTAGAGCACCAAAGTTGCGATAGCCTGTATCGTAGTTTCCTGTTGAATCCTGCCCGTACCACATTGAATGAGTCGGGCTGTGGGTTTCGACGTAGGGATTGCTCTCATCCGCTAGATGCCAGAGCCCAGTTGGAAGGAATACTTGGTCTGCTTCCTCGAAGTCACTGATCAGGGTAATTGATGCCACCCTTGTATTGATGGTAGCTCTGTTGTTCCCTGTGAAGGTTTCATTCACAACCGGAATGACATATGCAGTCACGTTGTAGGACGCCTCAGCAGGCGGCGTCCAGAAGTATTGAATTGTATAGGAGTTGCTTGCATTGAGTTCTGGAATAACCTCTTCTGCCACCTTAACCTCATCAATGT
The DNA here is from genome assembly GCA_048937485.1 of Promethearchaeota archaeon. Taxonomy (GTDB): domain Archaea; phylum Asgardarchaeota; class Thorarchaeia; order Thorarchaeales; family Thorarchaeaceae; genus SMTZ1-83. Next base: position 574 of record JBHLND010000177.1, on the reverse strand, counting down.
ATAGAGAAAGCGTAACTAGGGTTTCATTCTCAACACCAAGGTTTAGCGCGGTTGCATTGAGGGTTGTTGACATTCCGGGCTCTAGCAAACTTGGCGCTTCGAGTTGGACTGCTAGCTCATGGCCTGGAAAATTATAATAGAAAACGAGGCCATAATTGGTTGCGCCGGTTAAATCAGAATACGGTATGCTGTTGTAGTGATATCCATTCCCATGATTAAGCCCGACAGTCCCATAATAGGGGCTTTCCATGGTGAGGTAGTTGAATTCGATAATTCCCGCTTCGTGCAGTACCATCTGGAATGTACCCAGCAACTGGCCGTTCAAGTAGTAGTAGTCGTCATACTGGATGACCACCCTTTCAGCGGTCACCCATGCGTAGATATTGCTTTCAGCCCATAGGTCCGCCCAGAAAGGCGCGAGTGCGTATCCGTACGCTGGGTCTGATGTGGGATAGGGCACTGGTGAATATTGCCATGGGGCAGTATTTGTGAAGGATAGCCATCCGTTGCTGCCAATATATATTCGGTCAAAGCTATCATCATAATACGCGAAGGAAAACGGAAGGTCTAGTCC
>JBHLND010000176.1:0-6151 GCA_048937485.1 Promethearchaeota archaeon | reverse complement strand
GAGCCACAGTATTGCCTGTCAATGAAGACCTTGCAGTGCGACTTGCCCGGGACAAGCTAAAATCCATGAAGGAATACGGTGCAGTCTTTGTTACTGTTGTTTGTCCTGCTTGTGGAAATCAGCTCGACCTTCAGCAGATGGGTCTGAAGGAGTCGTATGATGAGGTCTATGATCTGCCAGTGCTTCTGTATCCCCAGATTCTTGGTCTAGCAATGGGAATGGACGAAGAAACAGTAGGACTTGAGATGAACCGCGTTTCTGCAGACCCAATCATGGACCATCTGACTGACTGAGGTGAATACAATAGTGACTGACCCAGTTCTAGTCATTGGTGCTGGCGTAGCAGGAATGACAGCTGCAGTTGAATTGGCGGACAACGGAATAGAAACTATACTTGTTGATCGGAAATCGACAATTGGAGGAAATGCGCTTGACCTATACAAGGCATTTCCAACAGACGACTGCTTCTACTGCTTTGAGGGGAATCGTTGGAGACCGGGAATCAGGAAGTGCTTCTATAGAAGTGCGATGATTGACCAGCCTAACATTCGACTGAGAACCAACACAACAGTGGGAGATATTTCTGGCACACCAGGCAAGTTTACTGTCAAGCTGGAAATCGGACCACAGTATGTTGACCCGAAGAAATGCATTCTGTGCGGTCTTTGTATTGATGTTTCGGATGCCTTTGAATTCGCTTCTCCACAGTGCCAACCTCAGATTGTCACCTATTACCCAAGTAAGAGTGACGAGGGAGCAAAGAAAGCAGAGGAGGATTGTCCAACAAAAGCGATTACCTTGGACTCAACCTCAGCAGAGGAAACAATCACGGTTTCTGATATTGTCCTTGCAACGGGATATCACGAGATGCAACCAGTAGATGTGGATGAGTATGGCTATGGAAAACTACCAAATGTCATAACACAACTCGAGCTTGCTCAAATCTTGGATCCAAATGGGAGCTCTTGCGGAGCCTTGGTTCGTCCATCTGACGGCGCCCAAGTTAAACGGGTTATGATGGTGCAATGTGTAGGAAGCAGAGATGAGAATTACTACCCCTTCTGTTCCAAGATTTGCTGCGTATTCGCACTCAAGCATGCAAACATAGCAGCAATGGAACGAAATGGTACGCATGTTAGTGTAGTCTACATGGACATCCGGACATATGACAGACATGAGAGATATTATAGAGAGGCCAGAGAGGCCGGTGTTGAGTTTGCTAGAGGCCGAGTCAGTAGAGTGGAATCCAAGGAGGATGGTACTCTTGAGATAGTTGTCTATGACTCACTTCTGGATAAGTATCTCCTATTCCCGACTGATTTGCTGGTGCTATCATCAGCATTAGAACCACCTGAGGGAACTGACTCGATTATCAAGCAACTGAATCTCAAGTTTGCCAGTGGTTATGTAGGGCCCTCAGATCCGGCTGCTGAGGAAGAGGTGGTCGCAGGGGAGCATGTCTATGCTTGCGGAGCTGCACTAGGTCCTGCAGAAGTGCCAGAGAGTGTGAATCAAGCCAGGGCGGTTGTGAGCAAAATACTCCAAGGCAGGAGGGGATAGCTTATGGAAAACAAGTCTGCTGTCCTCATTTGCACCTGCGGCAAACAGCTCAACTTGGATTACGAGTATCTCAAAAGAGAAACCGAGAATCTTGCCTTGGCGAAGTCAGTTGCAATACATGATTTAGTGTGCCAGGAAGAGGGTCTTACTGCGTTAATGAGTCTTGTTGAGAAGAATGAAGGTAGAGTAGTGATTGCAGCTTGCACCAATCAGAAAATACAGCCACGAATTGAACAATATCTTCGAGCTAATGGGAAAGACCCCTCAATGATAGCCTATGTGAATCTGCGAGAACACTCGGCTTGGGTTCATGAAGATTCCAATGAAGCCACAAAGAAGACTTTGGATATGATTCGCGGAGGATTGGCAAGAGCTGCATATGCAAATCCGGTTCACAATGAGAGCAAGGAGATTCCAAAGCATATTACTGTCATTGGCGGAGGCATAGCAGGCATGGAAGCGGCCTTAAGCCTCTCAAATCTTGGCTACGAGATTACGCTTTTTGAACAAGCTTCGGAGCTAGGAGGTCATGTTGCTAGCCTGCCCTTGGTCGCCCCTACCGGTAAATCCGGCTTAGAAATACTGAATGATAGACTAGAAGCATTGAGAACGGATACCAACATCAATGTAGTCACCGAGTCTAGAGTAAAGTACATTGATGGAGAATTGGGCAACTTCTCTGTACATTATAGGCTTGACAATCGCGAGGAGGAATCTGTTTTGGCAACCTCCGCGGTTGTCCTTGCTGCAGGTTTTCAGGAATTCAAACCCACAATGATGGATGAATATAGATACGGAAAGAATCCTGACGTGGTTACGCAACTCGAACTTTCCAAAATGATTCTGGACGGAAAGCTTGAGCGCCCATCTGATGGTGCGCCAGTAAATGAGGTAGTTATGGTTCAGTGTGTTGGCAGTAGATCAGAGAACTATAAGCGTGATTGCAGCAAACTGTGTTGCACATTCGCCATTGACAACTCGCTTGAGGTTCTCAAGAAGAATCCTGAGGCAAAGGTCAGAATAGTCTACATGGATATTCGTGTGCCGTTCGAGAATGAGATGATATACAAGGAGTCTAGAGAGAAGGGCATTGATTATATTCGTGGCAGAATCAACATGGTCTGGGAAAAGGATGGGCAAACAAAGGTTCGGATTTATGATTCACTCATGAATACCTATGTTGAAACTTCGCCCGATCTCCTCGTTCTGTCAACAGCAATACTTCCACCAGATGGTATAGCTGAACTCTCCGAAACACTCGGGTACGCACTGGAGGAAGATGGACATGTAAAGGAGCTCTATGGGAAACTGCGGCGAACCGAAACTCGGAGGAGAGGGGTCGTTGCTGCAGGGGCAGTTACCCGACCCCAGTTCGTGTTTGAAGCTGTAACAGATGCACAAGCAGCAGCATTAGTTTTGCATAACGAATTGCAGGGAGGAACCATCGAGAAGTTTGCTAGAGGAGCAGTGTTAGATGTAGACGAATGCGTTGGCTGTAGTCTATGTGCTCAACAGTGCCCCAGGGGAGTTCCCATTATGATTGAGCAGACTGAAGAGGAAGAACTTGATGAAGATCAGAAATTCATCTTCAAGGCTGCGATTGATACTCTAAATTGTCATTCTTGTGGAGTCTGTCAGAGTCTTTGTCCATCAGGTGCCACTGAACTAAACTTTCTATCCAATGCTCAGCTCTGGGCAGAGATTGAAGGAGTGCTAGAAGAGGCGAAACCTGAGGAACAAATAACCCTTTGTTTCTATTGCGAAGAATGTTCTGTATCTACAATAGATATTGTAGGAACAAGGCATATGCAATATCCTTCAAACAACCGTCTTATTCCGGTGCCATGTGCTGGACGTGTTTCGATTATAGACATTTTACGAGCCTTCGAAAAAGGTGCTAGTACCGTGATGGTTGCAGCCTGTGAGAAAGACCGATGTCATATCGGTGGAACAGGAAATGAAATTGCTCAGGTACAGGTTGATGTTGCTCGAGATATTCTGAACGCCATAGGATGGAAGGGAGAACGTGTCAAGATGTTCAGAATGTATAGTGCTGAGCCTGAGCGCTTCACCAATGCAATTAAGGAAATGACAAAGCGAGCAAAGGAACTTGGTCCGACGCCTGTGCATAAGGGGACGGCTGGGAAGTGGACGGAGGTGACCGGATGAGCGGGACAGGAAAGGACCTTGGGCTCATGGCACCTAAGAGACGCCGGATGATGGACATGATTCTGGCACTGGGAGGCCTAAAAGAGGAGTCTGTGATTCCAGCAAGTAGGGTCAGTGGGGAGATTGAGAATCTAAGGACTGAGATTGCCCCACTAGCCGAGGAGCTTCTAGCCTTTCCGGATGCCTATTTCCAAGAGTTGCTTGTTGCCTTAGAGAAATCTGACATCATATCTGATATTGGAGACAAGACCATTCTTTCAGAGGCAGTTGAGAGGCTGGAGAAAACCATTGCTCTTGCAAGCAGTGAAGGGGTGGTTGGACTACTAGAGTTGCTAAAGCCAGCTCTTGAGAAGCTTCAGCCCTCTGAGAAAGCCGAAGAAGCTCAGATCGCTGCTGATATGGCATCAATTCTGGATCCACTCTCTGAGATCATGGCGAACATAGAAACCGCTATTGAAGAATTTGAAAGAACATCCCAGCAGGAAGCCGAAGCAGCCAGCTCTGAACTTAGCGCTTTAGTTGATGGAATTGTAGAAGCAGCTTCGGGTATTGATGAAGATCCAAATGCGTCACTTGAATTACTGCAGAAGCTAGGAACAAAGACTCGATACGGACCATTCCTGAGGACCACAGCGCAGGTGAAACGCGGAGTTCGTGAGGGAAGAATTGATGATTCCCGATTCAGAAACCTGCTTTCAGGCAACATCCTCATGGAGATCAACCGTGGAGTGATAATGTTCATACTAAGCAAGATGGGGTCAAGAACTATCACACAGATGACAGACTTGACGAATGTTTCAGCAAAAGACCTTCAACGTGCAATAGTAAGTATGATTCAACGGGGCGAAGTCGAAATGATTGGACTCGATGGTGATGCCCCAGTATTCTCTCGGGTTCTTGAGAGTATACCCAACACCACTCTCGTACTGAAGAGAATCTTGCAGCAGATTCGGGGACTATCAAAGTCATTGGAAGAGAATTTGCGGAATTCGGTCATCGAAACTCTTGATAAGATGGGAGAATTGCTCAGTCGTTTGCAGAAACTTGGGCAATATGATGAAACCGTCTTAGCTGAACCCATGAAGAGTTTAGGGCTGATTGCTGACAATGCGACTGAAGCTGCTCTCTCTGCTCAGACTGAGGATAGTTCCGAGGACCTCAAGCTCCTTGTTTCAGCGGGTCTTGAGGCCTTTGCAAGATTCAGGCTGAAGATTGCACTTGAAAAGGGTCCAAGCCTTGTATCTGGAACTAATGTCTATGGTGAGAAGCTAGACCCCGAATTTTACGAGGCGATGATGTCAAATTACTTGGACAGCGAGCTGGAACGAGGAACAATACTCGTCTTGATACGAGAACTTGGTGCAATGACTGCGAAAGACCTTGCTGATCGAACTCCCATACCACAGGATAGAATCCTTCAGCATCTCCTTCGATTGAAACGTGACGAGTTGCTTACGTTAGCAGGGGAAAGTCACGGTTACATACTCTATGATGTTCCTAGAACACCATCCGAATCTGAATTGACTGTTTCATACAAACCTCCGTGATAATTGAACCACAGCCTGTATATCTTCCTGATACGACCTGGCCGTGGCAAATAATCTGTGCTCGTTTATGTTCAGCCACTTCAGACTTCAGCCTGAAATTTACGGTTTTTCACCTTACCCGTTAATCTCTTCGAAAAAAATTTTGTGATTCACCAGGTTCATTCCTTTGATTCGTCCTTTAACGCTTTTCTGATCACCGAAGATACCCACCAGACGCCAGTTATCATCGCCTTCCGGCTCTACAATGTCCACGGATTCCATGATTAAATTCTCTTTACCATCCTTGATCACGTATGCATTTGCTTCACACATTCTTCATTACCCCCTTTATTTTCTCTACTGATGCCTCTACTAAATGCGGGAGTGGCTCCTTTGCCAATCCGATTATTTCAGCCTTTTCCTGAGAAAGAGGAAGAAGTAATTTGATGGACGAACTAGACATGATGGCTTCTGCCATTTTCGGTGTCAGCTCACCCAACATGGCGTTGGCCCAGGTGATGGCAATCGGGCCAACAATACAATCAGCCTCGGCAACCGTTCGGCAAATCGCATTTTCGCCGGAAGCTCCTCGATTGGCACCGGCCTTCAGCATTTGAGCTGTTGCGATTGCATTGGTACCTAAAGCGATCAACTCGACATGTTCGCCAAATTCGGCTTTCAGATATTTAATAAGAGTGGCCCCGATACCCCCACCTTGGCCATCGATTACACAAATTCGTCTCGGCACAAACAAACCTCTCCAGGCTATCACATAAAAAAAGCCACGAAGTATTGAGGTTCATATGAAAGAACCCACAGCCTTCGTGGCTTTGGCCTGTATTGTTTATATAATGTCTTTAAGAGCCTATCTACAGATAGGCTTTTGATGGGCTGTT
>JBHLND010000175.1:0-6162 GCA_048937485.1 Promethearchaeota archaeon | reverse complement strand
TGTAATGTCAGACTATCCGGCTCATGTAGAGATTGAACCGAATATTCATCTAATCAGGGGTGAGAATGAGGCTCGTTTCCCAGAAGCGAATACATTGTTGGTTGATGATGAGATACTCACACTCGTGGATGCAGGATCCAATCCAAAGCAGGTCTTCTCAACTCTGCGAGACCTTGGGCATCAACCGGAAGATCTTGACCGTATCGTGCTAACACATTTTCATGCTGACCACAAGGGCTACGCAGCCAAATTGCGACAGGTATCCAATTGCGAAGTACTATGTCATCCTCTAGCGAGGGCGTCAGTCGAGAGCTTTGAAATAATGATGAAGTCCATAGGAATTAGCAACCCAGAAGCAAAGGGTCACTGGTTGAGCCTGCTGAGATCTAAACTGCCGCATGTGCAGAATAACTACATTGTGGATGGCACTTTCCGCGATGATAGGCCCATAGACTGCGGCGAGGTGCAACTCATCCCTCTTCATTCACCAGGCCACACACATGACCATACATGTTTTGGTATAAATGGGCTTGACAAGATACTGCTAGTAGATATAGATCTCACAGAGTTTGGCCCATGGTATGGCAATGTTGTTAGTGACCTTGATGACTTCAAGAGGTCCATCGAGCAAGTGATTGACTTGCAGCCAGAAATGGGGATTAGCAGCCACATATTAGATCCCGTGACTGAAGGTCTTGAAGAGCAGTTGAAGGAGTATCTGACATTCTTCAAGACACGCGATGAAGAGATCCTCCGACACATCGCAGCAGGAAAGGACACTGTGAAGAAGCTTGCCCAGATACCAATAATATATCCTCGAATTCCTCACCCGGCATATCTCGTTTTCGAGGAGGTGATGCTGGAAAAGCATCTTGAACTTCTGGCCAAGGAAAACCTTGTCAGTCTTGAGGAGGGACACCTTGAGATTCTAAGAGCCTAGTTCAGTCGCAATAACACCTTTTCTACTTATGCTTAAATTCGGGTTTGCGTTTCTCAAGAAAAGCTGCGACCCCTTCTTCTTTATCCTCTGTGTCAAAGGTCCTGCAAAACGCATCACGCTCGAACGCAAGGTGTTCCTCGAGTGGGAGGTGCCAAGCTTTCTGCGTGGATTGCTTTGCCAGATCAATAGCGACACCTGACATTTGACTTAGTTTCCTGGCAAGTTCCAATGCACCTGTTCTAAGTTCATCTACAGAACCAAAGATCTTGTTAACAAGTCCGATTCTCAGTGCTTCTTCAGCATCTATCAGACCACCAGTAAGAATGAGTTCTTTGGCGATTCCAAGACCCACAAGCCTTGAAAGTCTTACAGTTCCCCCATTGCCAGGTATTATTCCGAGATTGATCTCAGGAAGACCTAGTTTCGCATTGGCAGATGCATACCGAATATCGCATGCAAGTGCAAGCTCGCAACCACCACCAAGTGCATATCCATTCACAGCACAGATAATTGGTTTCTTCATGAGGCTCATATAATGAGCTATCTCTCGACTGGGTTCAACAACCTCCAGAATTGTTTCAGAGTTTCTGCCAACGAAATCAGTTACATCAGCCCCCGAGATGAATGCCTTCTCGCCAATACCTGTAAGGATGACTACTCTAATTGAGGCATCTTCATCAGCCCGTTCAAGAAGCTCCAATAGCTTCTTCTTTATCTCCATATTGAGTGCATTATATCTATCCTCTCGGTTAATAGTGATTACAGCTATCGAGTCTTGCACGTCAAAGAGCACCAAGGATTCAACCACGGTATTCACTCATCCACTATCACTGAAGCATTCTTGGAAGACTATAGCAGTCTCCAAGCTCTTGCTGAAGCTTCTTAAGCTCCTCACGAACCTTTTCGGCCCCTAGCCGCTCAATAGTTTCAAAGGGACCTTCCTTGTAGTTGGAGCCTAGTTTCATTGCCTTGTCAATGTCTTCTCTTGATGCTATCCCGGTTTCTAGTTCAATCATCGCTTCCCTAAGATAGGGTATGATGATTCTGGTGACCAACCAGGTGGGATTTGCGCCTTTTGGTTCCTCAAGCGATCGTTTCTCGTCATCATAAGCATAGAAGCCCTTACCAGCCTTTCTCCCAATCCTTCCTTCCTCCACAAACCTCTTCAGTGTGTCAGGAACTTTGTAGCATTCCCCCAATTCTCTCTGCAAAGTGCTCATTGTGCCAAAAGATACGTCCAAGCCAACGAAGTCAGAAAGCTCCATTGATCCCATCGGTGTGCCAAGCTGTTCCTTCATAGCTGTATCAATCTCTTCAGCACTTGCCAAGCCTTGTTCATACACCTGTATTGCAGCTCTCGATATTTGCATACGTAGCCTGTTGACGATGAATCCGGGGCTATCTATTGCCTTCACAGCGATTTTCCCCTGCTTGTCGCCAACTTCCAGTGCGGTCTGAATAGTATCTTCATCCGTTTCCTTCCCTATGACAACTTCTAGAAGCTTCATGGCGGGTACGGGAGAAAAGTAATGCATACCAATCACCTTCTTCGGCCGATTTGTAACCTTCCCAAGCTCGGTTATACTTAGCGAAGAGGTATTGGAGGCAAGGATTGCGTTTGGCTTTGCCTCATTGTCCATTTCTTTGAATAGCTTCTTCTTGACGTCCATGTTTTCGAATACTGCCTCTATGACCAAATCTACATCATTAACTGCTTCCTTGAGATTTGTAGTAGTGACTAACCGACTGACAATCTTTTCGCCATCTTTAGGTGATAACTTCCCTCTCTTGATTCCCGATTCCACGTAGCCATTGAATCTTGATAGGCCGCGGTTAATCGCGTCTTCATTCAAATCAACCATTATCACATCATACCCTGAAGCTCCTGAAACATATGAAATTCCTGCACCCATTAAACCCGCACCGATGACAGCTATCTTGTTGACCTTCATTCCCTTCACTCCTCTTTTCTGAATGCTATCCGTTTGTATTGCCTGCCCCATCGTTCATCATAAAGCAACCCTTCAAGTGGAGGTCTACTAGGACCGAGATGTCTCGTTTTAGTAGGAATCCCAATGCAGAATGCCGTCAGGGGGGTCCATGTTGGTGGGATTCCTAGTCTGTCACGCATCAGCATCTCAAGCCGATGGTCTGAACAGACAAGTGCTTCATAGCCGCAGCCATATCCCATTGCATTTGCGACCAACCACATATTTTGTACAGCCATACCTGCAACTACAGAGCCAAACATCTCATTTGGATACAATTTTGCTGCATCATGCCATGCAGGACTTGCACACACGATTATGACGGTGTCACTCATTTCAGGATACCTGAATAGCTCTCCTTCTCGAAGTCGAGCAAATACTGCAGCTCTGTACTCATCATCTATGTACCAATTTCTACCACTTGTAAGCTCGAAGGGAGAATTACCGAATACAGTCTGGGCATTTTCCTGAGCGACATTGGCAAGAAATTCCTTTGTATCCTGATCATCCCTTATCAAGATTAACCGGATCATTAGCATGTTCTCAGGACTTGGGGCATGTCGAGCTGCTTCCAATATCAGCTCGATGTGCTCATCAGGGATTTTCCCGCCAGTGAACTCACGGATTGAACGTCGAGACCAGACGTGTTTTAGGACTTCTAAACCTGAAGCGGCTCTTGTGTCCTCAATCCTTTCGTTTCTCGCGTCTGATTTTCTTTTTGCATTCGCTGTCATTTCCTCGCCTCGTGACATGAACTGGTGCAACAGACTAGCATTATCACCTGTGTTTAAACTCAGGTTTGCGCTTGCTAAGGAAAGCGTCTACGCCCTCATCCTTATCTTCCGTATCAAAGGTCTCACAGAAGGCATCAACCTCGAACTCTAGGTTTTCCTTTAGAGGCATAGTCCAAGCATAGCCCAATGACTGTTTCGCCAGCTTGATTGCAATTCCAGGTTTAGTCACAAGTTTCTGGGCGAGCTCAAAAACACCAGCATGGAGCGCTTCAATCGATTCAAAGACCTTGTTAACGAGCCCAATTCGGTATGCCTCATCAGCATTGACCGGGTCTCCGGTGTAAGTTAGCTCCTTGGCAATACCGAGGCCTACAAGTCTTGGAAGGCGGACTGTGCCACCATATCCAGGAATGATGCCTAGATTAATCTCGGGTTGCCCAAATCGAGCGTTGGCTGAAGCATATCGAATATCACAGGCCATCGCTATCTCACAGCCACCGCCCAATGCAAAGCCGTTAACAGCACAAATGACTGGCTTGCTCAATGCTTCAATGTAGGTACATAGCTCTTGCCCCTTTTCCACTAGAGGCCTAGCATCATTTGAACTACGCCCCTTGAATTCCGTGATATCAGCTCCGGCAGCAAATGCTTTCTCGCCAGCTCCGGTCAAGACGACCGCCCGAACTCCCGGATCATTTTCAGCCTTCTCAAAGAACTCACGGAGAGTTCTAATTACGCCTGCATTAAGCGCATTGTATTTTGATGGTCGATTAATTGTGATAGTCGCAACACTATCTGACACACCATAAAGAACATCTTCTTCCGACATTGTATACTCCTCCAAGAGAACAATTCGTGAGGCTAGCTACGTTCGTAATAAGCTTCTCGGACAACGGCGCTCTTCGAAAGATTACTATTTGGTGAGTACTTAGATTTATCAGGAAGTATGTCAGCCTAGTCTGTGAAAGCGCAAAGAAGATTCGAGGCTTCGTCATGGAACAACGTGAGAAGAGAGAAGTCTGGAAAGACTCGCTACGAGCTATGAGGACCTCTCTTTTGAGCTCATATGACATGGGAACTGCTGCAGATGAGGAGAGGAAGTTCCTGACAGCCTGGGACAATGGTGATTTCGAGCATGTGGTCTTCTGTGACTACAGGAGAAATGAAGGGAGGAGACGCCTTAGAGATATCATGGAAGTCATTGATGAGGCGATAGAAGAGATTGATTGCTGTGAGTCAAATGAAACATCAGCCCTCTATCTTGATGCTCTCAAGACTGTAGCGCTTTTCTCGAAATGGGCTAAGGTTCTAGAAACCTCTGCACAATGGTATAGATCCTAAGATCCAAGGAAATCTCTCTTTCTTAGAAATCGAAAAATAATGGTGAAGAGGACCTTGCGGCCCTCTGCCATAGATCAAACCAGCCACTTGTATGTCATCTTCTTCTCATCAACTCGATCGAAACCGAGTTTGAGAGTCATTCCAACCTCAGGCTGGCTCATCAAGTTCGTGATGTGCGCTGTAAGTCGAAGGCCTGATGGAAATTCTCCAATAGCTACAACATATGGAGCCCTTGAAGAAAGACTCTCTGGTGCAAAGTCCACAATGACGTAGGAAACCAACTTGGCTTGAGTTTCTGTAAAGTCTGCGAATTCAGTTGGAGAGAGACACTTCTGACAGTGTTGGCGTGGTGGCAGGTACTCCGCCTTACAGGACGTGCAAACGCTCTTTTTTATCTGCTCCTGGTCCAAGTATCCTAACCACTCAGAATACCAAGGAGTCAAAGCCTTGTCAGTTGTGTATCCTAGATAGACTTCTTTCTTCTCTGACATTAGAATCCCCTCTCAAAGATGAATATATTGACGAATTGACCACTCTGACCAACGTTATGTGCCAGCCCGTACTTAACGTCCTTAATCTGACGGGACGGGTTCTCAGCTTCGCCGCGCATTTGCTTCAGGATCTCATATGTCATGGAAATTCCAGTGGCCCCAAGTGGATGACCCTTGCTCTTCAGACCACCATCACAGTTGACAGGAATCCTACCATCATGGTAGTTATCTTTGTTCTCTACAAGTTCTGGGCCTTTTCCGGGCTCCGCAAAGCCAAGGTCCTCATAAGCAATCAACTCTGCAATTGTAAAGCAGTCGTGAACTTGAGCCATGTTCATATCATTAGGTCCTAGTCCAGCCATTTCATATGCTGCTTTTGCAGCTCTCTTTGCTCCAGGGATTGAGGTCAGAGATGGACGGTCTTGAATCATCATCTCGGAAGCACCTGCTCCAATGCCTCTGATCCACATAGGACGGTCAGTGAACTCCTTGACTCGATCCTCAGCAGCAATCACAACAGCAGCAGCACCATCAGTAATCAAGCTACAATCGTAGAGATTCAATGGCCTGCAGATAGGAACAGCGTTGTTTGCCTCTTCAAAGGGCACCTCTTTGGGCAGATGTGCCTTTGGGTTCTGGGCACCATAATGGTGTGATTTTACCGAAAT
>JBHLND010000007.1:0-27047 GCA_048937485.1 Promethearchaeota archaeon | reverse complement strand
GAGTTCCTGTGCTACAACTATTCATCAATGAGTATAGAGCAAAGCGGAGGGCGGCGTGGTCGATATCATCTCATTCCCACTCTCCCAGTGCACCGCTAGCATCTTGGCGAAGCATTATTGACCGAATAATGAGTCAGCAAATAGGAATATGAAGAATAGAACGATGTCAAAGGACACACTCGGGCAATTTTACGAAGGCATGAGGCTAGTGGGTGAGGGAAAGGCAGAGGAAGCTGAAAGTGTCTTGAAAAGCGTCTTGAAGTCGCAACCTGAAAACGCAGATGCCTTCTGGCTTCTTGGGAGAGCCTTAGCACTACAAGATCAACTAAAGGGGAGCATAGATGCCTACAGGAGGGCCGCTCAGTTGGAACCAGACAGAGCAGTTTTTCACGAGTCCCTTGGTGTCACGTTTATACTGTCAGGGGATATTCCCAAGGGGAAAGAAGCCTTGAGGAAGGCACTTGAGCTTGATCCAGAGGCTCTCAGACCTTCCGAGTACACCTTTGGCAAACTCATCGAGAAGAATCCTGAGAATCTTGTATACTGGTATGGTTTGGGAATTGTACTTGAGCTCCAAGGGAAGACTGACATGAGTCAGAAAGCAATGCTAAAAGCACGCCAGTATGATTCTCCCCGTTCCGCCGACACTTAAATCAGGAATGCCATCACAGACAATATGAAGCCATGAGCAACTACGAAGGAAGATGTAGAATTGAAAGTTGGTGAGTTCACGGAGGAGTTTCTCCTTCAACTAGCTAGGAAAGCGTATACTCAGGGCGTTGCACAGTTCGAGATCAGACCCGAGAAGTGCGCCTTGCTGGTTATTGATATGCAGGATGAGTTTGTCAAGCCGAACTGGTCGCCTGACTGGGTTCCCGAAGCCACGAGGCAAGTTCCACGTATCAAGAACCTGATAGATCACTGCAGAAGTAGGGATGTCCCTGTTATCTTCACGGTCTATTCAAAGACACACAATTACTTGGACCGACCAAGGACTGGGAAATTCATGCCTGGGCGATATTCTGAGCTTGATATTGACTTCTCTCTATTCTATCAAGATGGACGTGTCTGGCATGAACTTGAACCCAAAGCAGATGAGATAGTGATTAGAAAATCATCCTATGGCGCATTCTATGACACATCTCTTGAAACAATCCTGAAGAACATGAAAAAGGACACAGTGATTATCTGCGGCACACTAACAAACTACTGCTGTGGAGCCACAGCCAGACAGGCTTACGAGAGAAGCTTCAAAGTTGTATTTGGAAGTGATGTGACGGCCACTGATGATCCGGAGATGCAAGAGCCCGAACTGAAGGTGATGCGAAAGGGGTTTGCCAAGGTCCTCACTGCTAAGGAGATAATCGAGGCGTTAGAGTGACATTCTGCATCTGCTTCTCTTGCATCTAGGGCAGACGATCCGGACCCTCAATTTTCCATGACGACTACGACTCAATGAGTATAGAGCAAAGGCGAGGGCGGGGTGGTCAATATCATCTCATTCCCATTCTCCCATCGTGTCAGAACTCTACTATACAGTAGAGTGCCCTCTTCAATTGTCGGGGAGAAGATAGTGTCTCTCTTATTGATGTACTCAAAATCAGCAGTCGTGCCAGGTCTAATCTCCGGCCATACGAAATACTGAATATTGGAGTCCACTTCAAGCGTAACCAGAGGCAGGCTCGTGTCATAGAAGTATATGGTCACCCGGACAGCATGGAAGTTGGTCACCGTGGTATTGCCATTGTTTGTGACATTAATCCAGATCACTGTATAAAATGGAGGTCCATCTTCTGAGATAGCTGGCATGAAGTCCTGCGAGTAAACTGCTATTGCCCATGCTTCGAGATCACAAAAAGTGGCGGGTTCTGGCTCCTCTCCTGGTGGCTCTGGAGGCGGTGGAACCTGAAGCGGATTGGAATCCACAGCAAGGAGATCTGCCCCAAAGAAACCAAGACCTACAACTGCAACTAGGATGATGCTAACCGTAATAATCTTCTTGGTCGTCATAAGTGTTCTAGTACCGTATGGGATTAATCTAATATAATGCCACATTTTAGAACACATTGAACAACATTTTGAACACCCTCAGTCCCTCTATTGAGAGGCTGTTGTGAAGGATTTCGCCAATGAAAGGGATTTCGGATGGGCGGGAAGTTCCCTTGAGATTTGCTGCTCTTGTCTGCAGAGCATCACCTTCGGCCTGAAAATCTCGTGAGAGGAATCACCTTGGAAACTCGCGGTCTAGATCTTTGGGAATATCCTGCCTGTCCTTTTCATATACTCCAAATACTCATCACCAAACTGGTCGACCATCATTCTTTCTTCTTTCTTCAACCTACGATATATGCCCGGAATTACTATTATGAGAATAATCAGGAAGAGAAAATTACCTGAGACTAATACAAGAGCACCTAGAAAATAGATTGCAGACGCGTATATGGGGTGGCGAATTCTTCCGTAGGGGCCTGATGTGATGAGAGTGTGATCCTCTTGAATTTGAAGCCTGTCAGAGTATCTTTCAGCAAGTGATTTTCCAATCCAGTAGGTGTACGGAATCAAGGCCGAGGCAACAACCACACCAAGGATTCGGAGTTCTACAGGCAGAAACAGATAGGACCATGACATCCATGGTGGGTCGAGAAGATACAGCCCTGCTACTATAAGGTTGCCGTACCATGCTACTGCAATCGTGAATAGGATGTACCAGCCTTCCTCCTTCAAAGCCGCACGGCGTTCTGTCTTTGAAGCCTCAAGACTGGGAAGTCCTCTCGAGGGGATGAGCCGCGAGAGCAAGTAGAAGAGCCACAGTAGCAGATAGATGATTCTTAGGACTAGATTGAGATCCATGGCAAACGCACCAAGGAGTAACTGAACAAATGTTCATATATGTCTTCCTAACTGAACAACGGTTCAGATACAGCCATATAGCTGCGCGTTCAACTCAAGCCGGACAGTCATGGGAAAGAGTGAGAAGAAGTTCACACGTGACAAGGATGCCAAGATAGAGGAAATAATCGAAACTATGATAGAAATCGTTAGAGAGAAGGGATTACATCGAGCTAGTGTTCGGGACATTCCAGAGAAGGCCGATGTCAGCACTGGAACCGTCTATCGCTACTTCCCGAGGGGAAAGGTGGACATCTTCCTTGAGATCATGCAAAGAAACATGCGAAGCATAACAGACTTGGACCTGCCTGAAACCTTAAACTATGCAGGATTCCTGAAGGTCTGGTCCAGTATCATAGAACGTGCAATCGAGGTGCGACGCTCAAATCTGTTTGTTCGGGAACTTGTAAGCGCTCAATTGAATGAAGGTCAAGAAACATTCAAAGAAATCACTAGGATTACCTCGAAGTTCTATAACGACTTGGCGCAGAGATTCAGAAAGGTCAGCCAACTGAAGGGCTGCTCTGAGGCTGAGCTATATCGCAAGATTGCACTAACATTCCATGTTATAGATGGAGTCATCAATACTCATATCAAATTTCCAATCTTCTCTAATGACACTGAACTTGGAGATTATCTTCTTCGCATTGTTGAGGTTTCCTTCGAAACATGCTCTCTCAAGTCCTAAGATCTCTCGCCAATGTGTCTTTTCCACACGAGTCTTTTGAGAATATAACTGCGTCCGGAAATTCTAGGGGCGAAGTATATCGCGATACTTCTCCTCTAGAACTTGAGAAAGGACAGCGCATTCCACATGGATTCTTCACCTGAGGCGCCAATCATTCCTTTCCAAAGAAATCCTTGAATGGAATGAGTAGTGCCAAGAGCCAAAGAGCAAGACCGGCTACGAATGTTATGCTACTCCCGCCAATGTATCCTATGAAGATGCGGTACCCGAGTAGTGATCCCCATAGCAGGCCTCCTGTGACAAAGAGGGCATACCAGGCCCACCGCTCCCCTTTCTGGTAACTAGTGTGAGTGATGAATAGCATTGGCACTGTGGCTGACAGAATTGTCAATCCAACGAGTCTCTTTGTGATAATGTAAATCTCTGCATATGTGGGACTAGTAAAGAGATAATCGTCAAAGGTCACTCCAGTGTAGTGTAGGAAATCACTCACAAACATAATCTCAGTCACGAATATCCAGAGAATTGACATAATCAGGGCAAACACACCCATTCCAAACATCAGTGTTGACCCAATCTTCAGTGATTTTTCGGACATTTCTCACTCCTCTACGTTTCAGGTGCTGATTACGTCTGAACGTATGCTCTGCATAATGAAGGCCAATCTTTAGTCTTCCGAATTTACTGGTGAGGTCTTTCAACACTTCAGCAAGTCGGGCTCAAAGATCTCCCTCGGCCCGACGATGTACGAACTCACATCCCTAGGAACTCTGACAGGTCCTGGTGTGCTTGTCTAATGAATCTCGTATTGTCTTTGAATGCCTTAATCTGCCCAAGAATGTCCTCTATCCTAGCGATGAGAAAAGCCGCATCTTCTCTGTTTCTGCCCAATTCTCTTTCGGATTGAAGTGTAGATAGTATCTCCTGAAATCTCGGGGCATATGAGAAGATGAAATTATCTGCATTCAAAATGAAAGAGAGTATAGTCAACGAGATAGACTCTAGATAGTAGACTCTTGGTTTTCTGTACTCCCTAGGCAGAACACGGACGTATTCTCTCTTGAGCTCTTCACGCAGAAAACGAGAAACTGTACTGCGTGAGAATCCTGACAAATCCATCAAGGCCTGTTGAGTGAGGCTCCGATGAACATAGAAGATGCCCCGTATTCGGTTCTTTATGGGGTCATCCCTGTAGTATCCCAAAACATCCATCAAATTCTCTTCTAATTCTCTTATTTCAAATGGATAGAGTATCATCTCGTTAAGAGGGATTATTTCGGACACGTCTTCTTGAAAGAAAGAGTGCTTCCCTTCTCTACTGATCTGTCTTCTTTGCACCTCAGCATAGTTTCGAAGACTATTGAGTCGCCTATGCAGGAACTTCACTTCAACTGGATGTTTGCTCTGGAGTTCCTGAAGCCCAGTTTGCTTTTCCACAATGTATGAATCGAGTATCTCCAAGTCATTAAGGATTTGAGTGGGAGGATTATAGTCGAACTTCACTCTTTCTGGCTTTATGCTGTAGAGATTCTTGTGCGTTCCTGGAATCATTCTGCGAGCTATGATATCTGTCCGAATGAATGACCTCAGTGTTGCTGAGATAGTGCTCAGAGAGAATCCTGTCAATTGTTTGAGTTGCTCTTGAGTTAAGACGTCATAGATTCTGAGATAGGCAAAGATCTCTGTTGCCCTTGGGTTGAGACTGCTCATTCCTCCAATCGTTTTATAGAATGCAACTATCTCTCGCTCAATCTCCTTTAGCTTTCCTGACAGTAGTTCAACTTGTTTCATTGGTTCCATCTTTTCTTCAGTACATCCAGAATATCAATCCGACCTTTGCTCGAACAGCAATATATATTTTCTATATTTCGCAATTTGAAAAATATATATCAACACGGAGAGGATGAATCTGAAATGTCGAACCAAGAAACTTCCAAACGAAGAACAGCAGCCGTCGCGTTTCTAGTGCTTCTTTTTCTGGGAGTATTCTCCCAAGCAAATGCTGCTGCAGAGAATAGCCTGACGGAATTAGTCGATTTCTCGACATTCTTGGGCGGTACAGGTGATGAGCATGAGGGGGTCGCATACGGCTTTGGAAAAACCGCTGTCGATTCGAAGGGCAATATCGTTGTGGTCGGTCGAACAACGTCCACAGATTTTCCATTGAAGAATCCTTTTCAGGACCATTTGAATGGATATCAGGACGCCACCATCTCGAAATTCCATCCTAACGGCTCACTGATCTTCTCAACGTACTTTGGTGCCTCTGCTCAAGAAATAATCACGGATTTGGCTTTTGACTCTGAGGATAACATCATAGTAGGAGGCGTTACAGGTTCTCCGGATTTCCAATTGGTGAATGCATTTCAGTCAAACTTCACAGGAGGTTCTGAAGGAGATGCTGATTGCTTCATTGCCAAGTTCTCAGAAGATGGTCAATCTCTTCTATATTCAACCTATTTTGGCGGTACCGGAAGCGATTGGTGCTATACTATTAACATCGATGCCAATGGCAGAATCGCCATTTCAGGAACAACTGAATCCACCAATTTCCCAGTGTTAAACGCCCATCAGAGCACAAACTCCGGGGCTCTGGATGTGTTCATTTCATTCTTTGAGGCCGATGGACAATCGCTCTTGTTTTCAACATATCTTGGAACCACAGGAATTGATCATGGACGGAGTATTGACTTCGATTCGCAAGGGAATATCTTGGTCACAGGAAAGGTTACAATGGGGGACATCGCCACAGAGGGGGCCTATCAAGAAGAGTATGCAGGTTGAACTGCCGATGCGTTCTTGGCAAAATTCAATCCAAATGGTGCCTTGGCGTACCTTACCTTCTTGGGTGGTGCTGATAATGAATGGGCGAATGACCTTGTGGTGGACAGCGAAGACAATGTCGTAATCACCGGCTTTACGGTGTCAGATGATTTTCCTACGGTGAATTCCTACCAAGAGGAACGGAGTGACTACTCTGAGATGTTCATCACCAAATTCACTCCAGATGGACAAGATCTTGTTTTCAGCACCTATCTTGGCGGCTCATCACCTGATCATGGTAATGCTGTCGCAATTGATTCCCAGGACCGCATCATAATAACAGGTAAGACCCAATCTGCTGATTTCCCACTAACCTACCCGTGTGGAATTGCTGAGTCATATTTTGATAACGCATCATTGGTGGTGTTGAATCAAGATGGTTCACTTCTCTTTTCAATGGCCTTTGGAGGCGATGTTGATGATGTTGGTATCGGAGTGGCTTGGCATTCTTATGACAGTTACATTGTCATAGGATACACTGAATCTGCCGATTTCCCAATCTACGAGGCTTATCAAGATACAATCGGGGGCGACTTCGACATGTTTGTCATGAAAGTGGATTTGCGGGACTTGATAGACATATCATCAACTACTACCACTGCCACTACTACCACCACATCCACCACAGACTCTCTGCCATTTGACAGCACCATCTTGCTTGTCCTCGGTGGAGGAGCTGTGGCCGTAGTTGTTGTCCTGATAGTCTTCGTCCGACTCAGGAGAGAATAGGTTTCATCTCACTTCCGATACAAGTCATCCACACCAATGGAGCGGTACATTGCTGCACAAAGAGCCTCGCTCCTGGGATCCGTTGGAAATGAAGTGCCAAATCCATTGAGGACATATCCATATCCCAGTTCATATTGCGGGTCAGCAAATCCAAAGGACCCTCCAGTTCCAGGCATCCCATACGCACTGGGGGAACCGAATGGGTTCTTGGGAAGGGGCCTTGAGAAACCAAGCGAGTAACAAGTGTCTGTCTTTAAGACTTCGTCGCGAAATCCACGCAGTGGAGCCATAGGGTGCGCCCTTAGTTCTTGAAGTGTTTCCTCTCGTACCCCAAGCTCCTTTCCACCTGACGCGAAGACACCATATGCGTGTGCTAAAGCACGAGCTGTCCCTACTCCTCCTCCGGAAGGAACCTCAAAATTCCGGGTATAGATTTGACTATCGTCAAGGCAGAAGTCAGTTCCAACCAACGCGCGACGAATCGCTGATCGAGGATTCATGGCCGCAAGAATGAATCCGATTGGTGCAGAGCGCATTGCTGAAAACCCGAACTTGGGCTGTCTGATGGTTGCAAGTCTACTATTGGGAACATCTTCAGGAAGTCGGATGTAGAAGTCAAGACCGAGTGGAGTGGCAATTTCATCCTGGAAGAATCGTCCTAGACTGCGGCCTTTGGAGTCAACACGTCGCAAGAGCTCACTCTGGTAGAAACCCAAAGTCAGAGCATGGTATCCATGTTTCGTTCCTGGCTTCCATGCTGGTTTCTGTCGAGCCAGAACCAGAGCTAAGCGGTCCAAGTCTTCTATAACTTCCTTGTTTCCAAGTTCATCGAATGCGAAGAGTCCCGCTTGATGTGCAAATAGCTGTCGGATAGTAATCTCATCCTTTCCATTCTGGGCAAACTCAGGCCAGTACGTTGAAACAGTTTCGTCGTAGTCAAATAGCCCCTGCGAGTGAGCAAGTGCCATAGCCAGGGCCGATAATCCCTTCGTGGTTGACCAAACGAGCACCATTGTATCTTCTTCCCAAGGTTCGCCAGTGCTTTCGTTCCTGATACCACCCCACAAGTCAACCACTTTTTCCCCTTGGTGGTAGATACAACAGGCTGCACCAAGCTCATCGCGAAGTTCGAAATTCTCAATGAAGGCCTCTTTGACTGCCTCAAACCCCGGTTTGACGAAACCTGATATTGTATCGCTTTTGTCCACTTTGCTCCACCCACTGAGATGCTTGACAAAAAGGATGATTTGCGCGGCTGACCCATCAGTATAGTCTTATATCCCTATTGCAATTAATTTGCCAAGAAAAGGAGTGTCTGAAGCATTAAGGTACTTCGGACGTCTTGTTTTTCGGAGATGAGGCTCTTTGAATTCGACTTCGAGAAAAGAGGACTCAGATGTTAACCCTGATGAAACAAAAGGCGGTCCCTCTTTCAGAGAAATAACCCATAGGTTCACCTTGCCAATTGACCTTCTCAACAACCTTGCCCCCAAACACCGAATCTACGGGCTCGTTGAGATTGATGTTACGGAGGCTCGGACCTTCATCTCAGAGAATGAGGAGAAAACTGGGGAGAAACTGTCCTTTACGGCTTGGGTGATAAAGTGCATTGGTCAAGCTGTAAGTGAATATCGCGAAATCCAGGCTCTTAGGAAGGGGAAGACGAAGCTCGTTATCTTCGACGATGTCGATGTTGGCATGATTGTCGAAAAGCAGACGAAATCAGGAAAGA
Organism: Promethearchaeota archaeon; assembly: GCA_048937485.1. Classification (GTDB taxonomy): domain Archaea; phylum Asgardarchaeota; class Thorarchaeia; order Thorarchaeales; family Thorarchaeaceae; genus SMTZ1-83. Next base: position 18,186 of record JBHLND010000007.1, on the reverse strand, counting down.
TTCCCACTCAGTACTGTGTGAGAAAAGCAAATGAGAAGAGCTTTAGGCAGATTCATGATGAGATTCGCCAAGCTCAGAAGGCAGACTCAGGTGAACGCATTGTTGCTGGTAAAAGGAAGTCCGCCTCAGACAGTGCTCTCCGCCGTTTGCCGGGTCCGTTTAGAAGGCTTTTCTGGCGGAAATTCAGATCAGACCCATTTCTGAGAAAACAGATGATGGGTACTGTTGGTGTCACAGCAGTGGGAATGTTTGGGAAAGGAGGAGGCTGGGCTATCCCAGTAGGTTTACACCCTGTTGTGTTTGCACTGGGAGGAATCTCCAACAAGTTGAGAGACCCTTCCAATCCAACTAATATTGGCGAATTCCTCAACCTGACCGTAATGTTTGATGAGGAAGTTACATTTGGTGCCCCCGCAACCAGGTTTCTCGCCAAGCTTTCCGATCTCATGCAATCGGGATTCGGACTCGAATGACCTTCGGCAGACATCCAGGTTCGGAAATGTCAAAACCTATGGCTATGAACGAATTGCATTCCAGGCAATCTCACATGCTTGCTTGATATTATCCTCATCCATCTCTATTACCCCCGCATGATGGAAATTCAGAAGAGTGATGATTGGAAAGTAGGCAAAGGCGGTCAGAACCGGTAGGGGATAATCCTTGATCATCTTCTCCTTGATGCCTCGCTTGAGTAGACGGTCGACCGTCTGGAAAAGCTCAAAGTCCTCCGCTCTAATGTTCCTCATCATCGTTGTCCGTTCAAACAGCTCTCGATAAGTGCAATACTCAGGATGCCTGAGGTTGAAGGTGAATGAATGATGCCAGATGGATTTGAAGGTCTCCTCTGTGGTCATCCTCTCCTCAAGACCCAACAAAGCACCTTGACTCATCTTCCTTCGAATATCGATATAGAGTCTAGTGAAGAGGTCCTCCTTATTCTTGAAGTAGATGTAGATCGTTGCTGGGGAGACCTTCGCCTTCTTCGCAATCTTTGAGATAGAGATTCCATCGAAGCCCAGCTCGTTGGTCAATTTGATAGATGCATCAACAATCGAATCATACTTCGCCTGGTCTCGTGTTCTCATTGCGAGTCATTGCGTTGCAGGAAGGATATATAAATGAATGGTCATTCATTTTATGATAAGTGAATGAACGTTCACTTATGGAGTTGATTCGCACTTGACAAACTCGAATAGTGAAAAAATGGAATCTGACTACGATCAGAGAAAGCAACGACTACGCCGCATCGCAATTGTGAGTGGCTTGTTCATGATAGTCGCTGCGACGCTTGTGATTACCTTACTGCAGATGTCGGGCTACGCAGGTACAATGGAGGACACTCAGCTCGGTTTCAATGCAGAAACCATCAGGAGTTATTTCTCACTCATGAGCCCTACAGATATGGGCCTCTTCATCACAGCAAACCTAGCAGATTATCTCTTCATGCTGTGCTACGGCATCTTCTTTTTCAGCGCTGCTAGACTCATCTCATGGAACTACAAGAGAGGTCTCCCATTGAGGATTGGTCTATCGCTTGCATGGGCAGGTGTCATAGCTGCTGTTCTAGACGGGATTGAGAACGTGTTCCTCCTCTCGATGACTGCCGATCCAGTGGGGTTCGCTGGCTGGCTTGCGATTGCCCACTCAAGCTTTGCCCTTGCTAAGTTTCTCTTCATGTACGTAGCAATGGCTTGGCTCATGGTGGGCTTTGTGGTGAACAGGACCCCTCTAGTTACACACATAATGTCAATTCAGATTGTTTGAGTTGAATAGAAGATTGAGGGAGTTTGAAGCTCCCTCAAAATCCAAATTGGGTTCACATCTATTTCTCTTGGTGACATGGTGGATAGTCCGGGCTGAAGATCTCCCGTGCCATGACGATTCTCGGTAGACTTATGTCGAAGTTGTCAGAATAGCCTTAGTCTTCAGTGTTGTCAGCGCAATAGCATATCTCAAGGATTCCTTGGGCTGATCTCACGAAACACAACAACCTCTTGCACTTCAGCAAAAGCAGCAAAGGAGCGAAAGCATGTGCCTGGTAGACCCTGTAGATGCTTCATGCTACTGACATTGCTCATGTTCCTGGTGGCCTTGGCTACGAATGTGACGCCAGTCGCAGACCTTGAAGGGATGGGTGCTCAGTCAACCACAGTATTTTCAAAATCTGAGAGGCAGGGATTGCTTCTTGCAGGCACCCCTCATGCTCCCATAGCAATCTTTGGGAATGCCAACTTCTCTGACACAGCTCTGTTAGAGGGATGGCCTGGTGATGGTTCTCCTGGGAATCCGTACGTGATTGACGGGCTGGACATTGACCTTGGTGGTGGATTCGGCCATTGCATAAGCATCAGTAATACACGAGTCAGCTTCACTTTCAGCAACTGCCATATCATCGGTGCTAATGGGTGGCCGGGAGCTGGAATCTACCTAGAGAATGTCACTGGCGGTGAACTAGTCAACAACACCTGCAGCTACAACGTGGTTGGCATCCACCTCGAAAACTCAAATTCCAGCATCGTGATGTACAACACCTGCAACTACAACTACTTTGGCATCTCGCTCGAAGAATCAGAATCCAACACCGTGGCGAACAACACGTGCAGCTACAACGGAGATGGCATCCACCTCGAAAACTCGAATTCCAACACCGTGGCGAACAACACCTGCAACAGCAACAACGTTGGCATCGGCCTCTATGGATCAGATTCCAACACCGTGGCGAACAACACGTGCAGCTACAACGGAGATGGCATCCACCTCGAAAACTCGAATTCCAGCACCGTGATGTACAACACCTGCAACAGCAACGTACGTGGCATCTACCTCGATTCCTCATGGGACAACACCGTGGCGAGCAACAGCTGCAACAACAACACTGCTGATGGCATCCACCTCGAATATTCGCGTTCCAACACTGTGACCGACAACACTTGTTCCAGCAACATCGAACATGGCATCTACCTCCATGGCTCAGACAACAACACCTTGGTCAACAACACCTGCAACAACAACCACAACGGGCCTGACAGATTCCTGGTGTATTCGCAGAACAACACGGTGGTGAATAACACATGCGCCAGCTATGGCAGAATGGACACACATGGAATCCATCTCACGTTTTCAGATTACAACACCGTGGCGAAAAACACCTGGAACGACAACTGGATTGGCATCTACCTCTATGGCTCAAATCACAACACCGTGGCGAACAACACGTGCAGCTACAACGGAGATGGCATCTACCTCACTAACTCAAATTCCAGCACCGTAGTCAACAACACCTGCAATAACAACACCGAACATGGCATCGGCCTGGTGTATTCGCAGAACAACATCGTAGTCAACAACATCTGCAACAGCAACAGGATTGGCATCTACCTCTATGCATCATATTCCAACACCGTAGCGAACAATACCTTCGTGGGCAACATCGAACATGATATTGTCGAGGAGCTTGAAACTGAATGGGGATTTGATCCTGTGGTTCTCCTGCTGATGGGGCTCGTAGGAATTACAGTGCTGGGTGCAGCATGGAGAGAGGCGTATCGAGCATATGTTTCGGAAGGGAAGAAATGGAGAGAGGCCCATTCTGAAGAAAGAACACTGCCGAAGGCCGACCAAGAAGTGCTTCTGGCAGAAGAAAGACGGAGAAGAGCTCTCAAAGAAATGTACAGGGATGAGATCAATATTCCACTGGGATATTGGATAGTCTCTTGGTTCCGTAAGAGAAGGGTCCTCAAGCACGAAGATGTCGACGAGCCTCTTGAACCGGTCTCATCAGACCAGTGAAGGCTCATCGCTGCTACACTCCTGTGATCTGGAATGAAGAATGAGGCACCATGAAGCTGCTGGATATCCCAACTGAATTGCATCATCTTCTCTTGTCTGTATGGCAGATAGTCAGGGCCGAAAATCTCCACAGCCTGACAATCTCACTTGTTTATACTGTGACTGTAGGACCATCAATCGATATCTGCATCAAAGTTGCATCAACGGTGGTCTCACAACCTATTGGAAAGACATAGTTCTCTACGCCGTGTCCCAATTCACCAATCTCCAGTATTGGAAAATCATAACTTTCTGTACCCTCTAGAACCACTTCACTGACACTCCGATTCAGTTCCTTCTCTTCGAGAGCACTGTCTTCAAACCATCCTAGGATCAAACCAGCAATTCTATCGAAAACTCCATACAGTCTGAGTGCAGTAATGTAGCTGTCTATTCGAGCCACATTTTCAGTTCCTTCAAGGAAAAGGACGGCACCATCGAAGACTGGACCATAGCCAGCAAGAATGACATTAGCTAGGATTCTGATATGGCCCCCAACCAGATGGCCATGGCATCTACCCTCTCGTATGCACCTCCAGCCCGAGTATTCCAGGTCAGTCTTCTCTTGATGCTTCCATTGCGTATTCGGCATCAACTCTCCAACCTCTCCATGGAAGAATGTGTTCATAATGTTCTCAGTTATTTGGGGAGTCATCTCGCGGCCAAAACACCACACAAGATCTGGACCGTGATAGGTGACGAGACCAGTCTTTGCATAGACCGCATTCAACAACGTAGTGCCGTCTGATATCCCCGCAAGTATCTTTGGGTCTTTTCGAAGCATATCATAGTCGATGCCATCCAGCAAGTGGATTGCAGTGTTCCCCCCTTGGGACATCAGAACCATTCTCACATCAGGATCCTTCCAGATAGTGTGAAAATCTAGGAGTCTGTCCTTGCGTGTACCAGAACTGTAGTGGTACTGCCCAAGAGTGTGTTTGGCTATTTTCACCTCGAGTCCTAGATCTTGGAGAGTCCTAATCCCCCTGTCGAACTGATGTTTTGCATCTGATGTGATGGGCCAAGACGGAGAGAAAACTCCCACAGTGTCCCCTTCACAGAGTTTCGGTGGCTTGATGGAGTCCAACTCAATTCATCTCAGAGGACAGAATAAGGTTCAGTTCATTTGAGTGCTTTTCTCAAAGAAACCGAGAGGAGAGATGCATTAGCATCGATCCACACACTACTGATCATGTTCAATGGCTCCATGAGGCTGGTATAGGAGAAATTGCTGACATAGAGGTCGTAGGTGATGGCATCGATGCTGTTTATCAGAAACGGGAGCTAGACTAGGAGTAGGTGTGTGCAGTGGATTCAATTGTCTTACCAGAACCTATGAAAAGAGGCGGCAAAACTCTACTGGAAGCTCTATTACTCAGGCAGACCACCCGAAACATCGGCCCGAGAGAGATTCCACTACAGGTTCTCTCAAACCTCCTCTGGGCCGGCTTTGGAGTAAATCGTGAGAAGGCATCCTTTAACAAGCCAGGACGGACTGCTCCCTCGGCAAGTAATTCACAGGAAATTGATATCTATGTTGCATTGAAGGACGGTCTCTATTTCTATGAGGCTGTCCCGCATCAGCTGGCGCCCATTGCTGAAGGGGACTATAGCGTGCTGTCTGGCCAAGGTAGAGCATCTAAGCTCACACAGGATACACCAGTGAACATCTTCTATATTGTAGACCTTGCACGCTATGATCTTGGACCTGACCAACCTGACCCCCATATTGGTGATCCCGAAGTTCAGAAGTCGTACTACTACACAGATACAGGGTTCATAGCGCAAAACATCAATCTCTTTGCCGCTTCGGAGGGACTAGCTACTTGGTTTCATAACTGTGATAAAGAAAGTATCAGGGCTGAATTCAATCTGCGTCCTAGTCAGCAGATCCTGTTCGCACAGACAGTAGGGTACCCTTCATAGAGTAAGAAAGCACATCTGCTTGTCTTGCCTGTAAGGCAGATAATCCAGCCCGAAGGTTTCCCGTGCCATGACGATTCCTACAGTTCCTGGTCAAGTACGAAATTCACAAGTTCATCCATGTCTCCAAATGGACTCTCATGGTATACATCAGGATGGACACATACCTCTTCATTCGCCCGACCAGCATAGTCGATACCCATTCCTGGAGTGAATCTCACAAGCAACTTCGAATTAGGAAGGATGTAGTAGATTGGAGAATCACTGATTCCATCACCTCCAGATGGAATCCCGTATAGCTTGGCAAATCCTGTTTCTTTACAGAATAAGGCAAAGGCATCTGTTGCAGAGAATGTTATTGCATCAATCAGCACAATTATCCTTCCCTTGAAATGAATCTCCCCAGAAGGTTCTACTGTCTGCGTGTAGTCGTAAATCGTGAAGTCCTCTGTTAAGACTTCAGGTGGCAATTGTTCGAAACTATCTTTGGGAACTATGGGTCCAATATCTGCAACCCTTCTGAACATCTCAACGTAACTGCCAGAACGGAAGGCAAGATGCATCTTGCTGCTCAGTTTCTCTTTCGCAAGGGGTGCAATGACATTCCGCATCCATGGCCCGTAACTCCCTCCTTGGTTTCCGCGGACATCAATTATGAGTAGGTCAAAGCCCTCCACTTTCCTGTAGAACTCTAGCAGGACTTTGGTGTCGTCCTGCTCTAAATCGTCCGTGAAATCTCCAATTCTAACATAACCCGCCTTCTTCTCTGGCCATGTTTTCGTATCCAATCTTGGTGCTGGATAGACTGTGAAGAGGGAATATGAATATTCGAAACCTGTTTGAAATACAACCTTCTTTTCATCAGCAGATTTGCTCTGTATCGTGAAGACAGCATCTGGTCCAAAATGGCGTGGTGCAAGTTTGAATAGATAGAACTTCTCTCTCTTGAAGTCCCAGTTCAAGATTCCTCTCTCATAGCAGTCCCTCGCAGCCTCATCAATTGGCTTATCATTAACGGCTATAACTCGAGAATGCCGACCGTACTTTTCCTCCCAATCCCCGTGCCCATTTTCAACAATATAGTCCCCGTTGCTGTACCAGACTCCTGCATCGAAGCTTAGAGAATTGCGTTTCTTGAGGGATTCGTCAAAGATTGGTTTCCAGTATTGGTAGTACTTCTTTAGCTCATCACAGAAAATGTCGCTGAATGGGCTAGTTTCACGATAGTACTTCACATCATAGAACCCGTCGAGCCAATTTGGATCTATTATTACAGAATGACCATTCTGAAGAGCCTGAACAGCATCAAAGAGAATTTCAAGATAGTTTCCCAAAGAATGTGATTCTTTAAGCCGGTTTCGATAGTAGTCATATAGTTCAAGCCAGCTGTAACCCAGCAATCTTTCTTTCAAAGAGAGATATGGATTATTGTCCCGCATAAGAGAGAAGAGAGATTCCAAGTCATCCAGCCAATCCTGGACTGTCATATCCTTTGGATGGATATCATTGAATCCAATACTGGAACTTGAAGGCATGCAACTCCCACGTCTTTCATTGAATATATGGCTAATTACTGGCGCAGCAAGGATTGGCAGAAACTAGGGTCTTCCTCCTGCGGCAAATAGTCCGGTCAGAAGATCTCCCGTGCCATGACGATTCACAGTAAGTTTATTTCAAAGTTATGAGAATGGCATAGTCTGCAGTGTTATCATTCCCATAAATTATCCCTAGGATTCCCCAAGCTGATTTCACAGAACGCAACGATTTCTTGCACATCAACACAAGCAGCAAGGAGAGAGAGTATGTGCTTAGTAGAGTCAGTAGGTGCTTCTTGTTACTGACCTTGCTTATGTTCTCGTTGGCCTTGGTGACAAATGTAACGCCAGGACCAAATCTTGAGAGGATAGCTGCTCAGCCATCAGCAGTGGTTTCAGAACCTAAAGAACAACAAATGCTTCCTGCAGGCACCCCACATGGTCCCATAGCGATTGATGGAGATTCCAACTTCTCGGCCACAGCTCTGTTAGAGGGATGGCCTGGTGATGGTTCTCCTGAGCACCCGTTCATAATTAACGGGTTGGACATTGATCTTGGTGGGAATAACGGGTCCTGCATAAGCATCAGTAATGCCCAAGTCAGCTTCACAATCAGCAACTGCAATCTCACTGGTGCTAGCGGGGAAAACTCGTGGCTGGGGGGAGTCGGAATCTACCTAGATAATGTCGCCAACGGTGAACTAATCAACAACACCTGCAGCAACAATGGCTATGGCATCTGCCTATTTTTCTCGACTTACAACACCCTGATTAACAACACTTGCAGCAATAACACGGGAGGCGGCATAGACCTCAATTTCTCAGATTCGAACACTGTAACGAACAACATCTGCACAAACAGCGAGTCGGGCATCTTCATCTGGGAATCACAATTCAACATCGTGGCGAACAACACCTGCTTCAACATGGCACCTGCTTCAACATGGGATGTGTGCATCTTCTTAGGTCATTCAGAGTTCAACATCGTGGCGAACAACTCCTGCTTCCAAACGGAATGTGGCATCTTCCTAGGGGGTTCAGAGTTTAACACAGTGGCGAACAACACCTGCAGCAGCCATGGTTGTGGCATCGGCCTCGTTGAGTCAAGTTTCAACAACGTGGCTGACAACATCTGCAAGAATAACTGGGGTAGCATATCTCTCTCTCTCTCTGATTCCAACACCGTGGCGAACAACACCTGCTTCGGCAACTCCGAATATGGCATCTGCCTCCAAGAATCAAATTCCAACACCGTGGCGAACAACATTTGCACCGACAATTATTATGGCATTCGGCTCTTGGACGCGATAGGGAACACCGCTGTCAACAACACCTGCACCAGCAACGACCGTGCCATCTCCCTAGAAGACTCAGATTCCAACATGGTGGCGAACAACACTTGCAACAACAACACCAATTCTGGCATTGCTCTTCTTCATGGGGGCTCTAATTCGGTGTCCAACAACACTTGCAACAGCAATGTATATGCTGGCATCTACAATGCCTGGTCATTGGACAACACTGTGGTCAACAACACCTGCAACGACAACATCATCCACGGTATCCACATCCTGGACTCAGATGCAATCACCGCCGCAAACAACACATGTAGCGGCAATGGTCACTACGGCATTCGTGTGGAATTTGCACACAGCAACACCGTGACCAACAACTCCTGCAATAGCAACGCCATCGTTGGCATTGAACTCGGTGGCTCAAATTCCAACACCGTGGCAAGCAATACCTGTTCGTGGAACGACCTTGGCATCCTCCTCACCGACAACTCACATATGAACACTTTGGTCAACAACACTTGTAGCAACAACGCACGTGGCATCCTCCTCTATGATTCATATTCAAATATCGTAACGAACAACATCTGTTCGTGGAATGGCGAGGGCATCTACCTAATTGATTCGGAATTCAACACCATGATGAATAACACCTGCAACAACAACGCCGGATCTGGCATCGCCCCAGCATACGGGTATTCCAACGCTGTGGTCAACAACACATGCAACAGCAATAGCTATGGCATCTTCCTCTGGGACTCAGATTCCAATACCGTGACGAACAACACGTGCGCCAGCAACACCTACAACGGCATCTCCCTCTACGAATCAGAATCCAACACCATAACGAGCAACACCTGCAACGATAACTACAGAGGTATTGAACTCCATGATTCGCATTTCAACACATTTTCCATCAATACATGTAACAGCAATGACGCATACGGCATCTCACTCCGTGACTCATATTCCAACAGCGTAGCTAACAATACCTGTAACGACAACTGGATTGGCATTAAGCTCGATGGAGCAGATTCCAACACTGTGGCGAACAACACTTGCTCAAACAACACCGATGACGGCATCCGTCTCGAAGACTCACACTCCAACACCGTAACCAACAACATCTGCTCTAGCAACACCGAATATGGCATCTTCCTCCATGGCTCACATAACAACACCGTGGTCAGCAATACCTGCGACCACAACAGGATAGGCATCTGCCTCCGGTATTCAGATTACAACACCGTGGTGAATAACACCTGTCTTAGCAACACTGAACATGGCGTCTACCTAAGTGACTCAGATTCCAACACCGTGGCGAGCAACATCACTTATTTATCAAATGACTTTGGTCCCTTAGGTCTCTTCTTAATCGGGTTCGTGGGAATCACATTGTTGGGTCTAGGATGGTGGAAATCCTCTCCTAGAGTTGGTGCTGATGATATAATTGTACCAACAAGATACAGACTAGCCTCTTGGTTCCGAATGAAACTCTCCCGCAAGCACGTGGAGGCTGATGAAACCCTTGAACCGGACTCATAAGACCAGTGAAGGCTCGCCGCTGCCACAAGGTACGGCCCAAAAGCTGCGAAGATACGAGTACAGGATTCTTGTCGTTTGACTATCACATCACTTAAAGGATGATTTCTGGCTATTCCCCTAATCATTGAGTTGGATTTAGTGTCAACAAATCAGCCTTTTCCCGTATTGGAAACTGAAAGACTAGTCTTGCGCCAGCTAGTAGAGGATGACTCAGAGAATTGGTTCCAGAACCTATCGGATGATGAGGTGGCCGCCCTCATAGGAATGGCTCCTCTTGAGCGGGTGGAAGAATCCCATGATATCATCAAGAGTTTCGGTGACCGCTTTGAAAGGGGAGCTGGAATGGCCTGGGCAATCATATTGAAAGAAGATGAAGGATTCATTGGCACATGCAGTTATGAGAAGATCGATAGACACAACCTCAGTGGCGAAATAGGTTATGACCTGTTGAAGGAGTACTGGGGACACGGATTCATGACCGAGGCACTGAGAGCAGTAATCGACTATGGCTTTGAGTTTCTCAGATTGAATAGAATCGAGGCGCACACAGCAGCCATTAATTCCGCTTCTAGGAGTCTCCTAAGAAGACTGGGATTCTTCGAAGAGGGTATCTTTCGAGAGAGTTCCTTCTTTAGAGGAGAATTCAGAGATGACTGTCAATATTCGTTGCTAAGACGGGAATGGCACACGCCCTAGAAAACGCTGAAAATTACCAAGAATACTGAAGGATAGAGGCAGAAACTTCTCGAATTGAAGTCCGTAACTATAACTGTTCCCCTTGCCTATAGGGCAGATAATCAGGTCCGAGAATCTCCCGTGCCATGACGATTGTCGGCAAATTTATTTCAGAGTTGTAGGAAGCGCCAAGTCCGCAGTATTGTCATTACCACAACATATCTCAAAGTTCCCTTGGACTGATTTCAGGAAAAGCAAGGACCTCATGCACTTCAGCAAAAGCAGCGAAGGAGCGAAAGCATGTGTCTGGTAGATTCTGTAGATGCTTCATACTACTGACATTGCTCATGTTCCTGGTGGCCTTGGCGGCAAATGTGACGTCTGTAGCGGACCTTGAAGGCATGGGTGCTCAGTCAACAACAGTGGTCTCAAAACCTGAGAGGCAGGGAATGCTTCTTGCAGGCACCCCACATGCTCCCATAGCGATTGATGGGGATGCCAACTTCTCAGCCACAGCTCTGCTAGAGGGCTGGCCTGGTGATGGTTCTCCTGGGAATCCGTACATCATTGATGGATTGGACATTAACCAGGCCGGCGAAGACGATTCTTGTATAAGCATCAGCAACATTCAAGTCAGCTTCATCATAAGCAACTGTAGTCTCTCTAGTCTTAGAGGCCCTTGCATAAGAATCGACAATACAACTGTGAGCTTCATCATACGCAACTGCCATCTCACTCGCGCGAGGACCGGGATTCTCCTAAACTATACCACGAATGGCAAACTAGTGAATAACACACTCGAAGATAACTACTATGGCCTCATAATGGAATACTCAAACAATTGCACCATAATCAACAACACCTGCACCAGCAACTTCGAAGGCATTAGCTTCGAAGACGCATATTACAACACCGTGGCGAACAACACTTGCTCCAGCAATAGCTACCTAGGCATCACACTCTATCATTCGAATTTCAACACTTTTTGCAACAACACTTGCAACAGCAATGAATATGGTGGCCTCCACCTCCGTGTGTCGTTCTCGAACGCAATTTCCGACAACACTTGCAACGACAATAGGTACGGCATCCATCTCGCTGGCTCAGATTCCAACACTGTGGTCAACAACACCTGCCTAATCAACAATGGCTATGGCATCTATATCGATGGCTCAGATTCAAGCACCGTGGTCAACAACACCTGCTTAAACAACAATGACTACGGCATCTACTTCACCAACTCGGAGTCCAACACTGTGTCCGACAATATCTGTGACAACAATAGGAGCGGCATCTGCCTCCAGCACTCAAATAGCAACACCTTGGTCAACAACACCTGCTTAAGCAACACCGAACATGGCGTCTACCTGAGTGACTCGGATTCCAACACCGTGGTCAACAACACCTGCCTAATCAGCAATGGCTACGGCATCTACCTCTTTACCTCACATTCCAACACTGTGACGAACAACACCTGCAACAGCAATGGCAATTATGGCATTCACCTAAGTTTCTCAGACTTCAACAATGTGACCACTAATTCATGCAACTACATCAACAACCATGGCATCAACATAGAATTCTCGAGTAACAACACCGTGGCGAACAACACCTGCAATAGCAATGGCAATCATGGCATCTACCTAAGTAACTCAGAGTTTAGCACAATCGGAAATAATGAATGCAACTACAACAGCGACTATGGCATCAAAATAGACTTTTCTAACAACAACACTGCATCCGACAACACATGTAACAACAACAGACTTGGTATCTTCCTCAATTGGTCGCATTCCAACACCGTGGCTGACAACACCTGCACAGGCAATAGCCTTACGGGCATCTGCCTCTGGGACTCAAATAACAATACCGTAGACAGCAACATGTGCAACAGCAACGCTATTGGCATTGAACTGAATGGTTCGGAATTGAACATAGTTTCCAACAACACCTGCTCCTGTAACATTGAACACGGCATCTACCTCCATGGTTCAGACAACAACATTGTGGTCCACAATACCTGCGATCACAACAGGATTGGCATCTACCTCCAGTACTCAAATAGCAACACCATAGCCAACAACTCCTGCCTGAGCAACACCGAATATGGCATCTACCTAAGTGACTCGGATTCCAACACTGTGGTGAATAACATCACTGATTTATCCAAAGACTTTGATTTCGTAGTTCTCTTCCTAATTGGGTTCGTGGGAATCACATTACTGGGCGCAGGATGGTGGAAATTCTCCCCCAGAGTTGGCGAGGATGAGATCATTGTTCCTACAAGGTACAGGTTAGTTTCTTGGTTCCGTAGGGGAAGGTCTCTCAAGTCCAAAGAGGTTGACGTGACCCTTGAACCGGACTCATCAGACGAGTGAATGCTAGCCGCTGCTGCAACCTATGACACCAAATGAAGAAAGAGGGAGCAACATGCTCCCTATATAGGATTGAAATCTCACATCTGTTTCTCTTGACGGTACGGCAGATAGTCTGGTCCGAAGATCTCCCGTGCCATGACGATACTCATTATGGAAAGCCGACTAGTGTAGAATTGCGTAGCAAACCTCCTCTTCGTCAACCTTCTTGACTGCCTGTTTCACTGAGTTTCCTTGGGTATTGGAAAAGATATGTCCTTCAAGCTTCACTAGTCTTGTGTGGAAATAGGATGCATCAAGAATGGCCAGAACTTCTGTGTCTTCTGTCCTGCTCTAGAATGCTCTTCAGAAAGATATTTATGCGAGTTAACAATAGTTAAATTAAATTCAGGATTGATTTATCATGTCTGATATTGAAATTACTACATTGTCCGGTGAAGAAACTTTCACCGCAGAAGATGCGGTAGAGGATTTGAAACGGCAAATCAAAGGGGATGTGCTACTATCATCCGACGACGATTATGACCAAGCACGTAAGATCTGGAATGGCATGATTGACAAACACCCTGCACTCATCGTACGTTGTAATGGCCCTGCAGACGTCATCGACGCTGTCAAGTTCGCACGCACACACAATATCTTGGTGTCCGTTCGAGGCGGCGGTCACAATGTTGCTGGCAATGCTTTGGTTGATAATGGAATGGTTATAGATCTCTCCAAAATGAAAGGTATTCATGTGGACCCAAAATCCCACACAGTACGAGCCCAGGCTGGCGTGACTCTTGGAGAGCTTGATCGGGAAACCCAGGTGTTCGGGTTGGCAGTTCCGTCCGGCATAGTGACGACGACTGGCATTGCAGGATTAACCCTTGGTGGAGGGTTTGGGTGGCTGGCTCGCAAGCACGGTCTTTCGGCTGACAACCTCATTTCAGTTGATCTGGTTACAGCTGAAGGTGAATTCCTAACAGCTGGTGAAACGGAAAACGAAGATCTCTTCTGGGGATTGCGTGGAGGAGGAGGCAACTTCGGCATTGTTACATCATTCGAATATAGATTACAGCCAATAGGTCCCACGGTTCTAGGGGGAATGCTTCTCCATCCCATGGAGGACGCCCCGAAGTTCTTGCGCTTCTATCGCGATTTCATCGCCGATGCCCCTGACGAGCTCACAGTTGCTCCAATTCTCCGGCTAGCCCCACCAGCGCCCTTCTTGCCAGAAGAAGTCCATGGTAAGCCAGTGGTTGGGGTCATAGTTCTATACGCAGGACCAATCGAGAAAGGAGAGAAACTCATCACACCGCTAAGGCAATATGGAACGCCGTTGGTTGATGGAATCGGTCCTAAACCATTCCGAGTACTCCAATCTCTATTGGATGCTTCTGCCCAACCAGGGTGGAATTATTACGTCAAATCGGAATTTCTTCCTAGCCTAAGCGATGACGTGATTGATACGCTAGTTGAACATGCCTCAAAAATCACTTCGCCCCTATCAGTCATTGCAGGATTTCATCTTGGTGGCGCAGTCAGTCGAATAGGTGAAGATGCAACGGCGTACTCGCATCGAGATGCTGCTTATTCGCTTATTATCAACACCACCTGGATAGATCCAAACGAATCAGAAAAGCACATTCAATGGACACGTGCATTCTGGCAGGCATTGCAGCCGTTTTCGAGCGGTGGCGCCTATGTGAACTTCCAGAGTCGTGACGAAGGAGAAGATCGAGTTAAAGCTACTTATGGAAAAGCCAAGTACGAGCGGCTCTCGAAACTGAAGCGAAAGTATGACCCTTTGAACTTCTTCCGTCTGAACCAGAATATTAGACCAGCATCCTAAGGACAGTCCGAACTAGCCAAAGTATCAGTTATAGGAAGCCCACAAAGCTCTGTTTTGAGTGCTGTGACATCTTATAACTGGTGGCTCTTTTTTTCCTTGCTAGTGAGATAGTCAGGTCCGAAGATCTCCCGCGCCACGACGATCTTCTCCCAAGGATACGGCAAGTACTCATGTTGGATCTTATCTCTGAAGGCTTTTCTTCTCATTTTCAGACAACCTTCTAAATTTAAATGAACCACGAATGATTCTTTGTGGCTGGTGTATTCTAGTGGAACGAGCAAATGAGAAGTATGGGTGGGTGGTAATGCTCGCCCTGGGGATATTGTGGCTAGTTGTTGGCCTTAGCCAAGCATTCACTCCGGATGCATTGATGGAGGATGACGCTCTACATATTATTGGCATGTCCTTGAGTGAGCTTGAGGCTTTGAGCCCTGAGGCCGTTCTATTTGCTCGCTGGCTTATGGGAGCATTAGGCATGCTCAAGATTAGCTGGTCCCTCTTTGTCCTAGCTATAACTGTAACAGGCTTTCGCAAGGGCGAAAAGTGGGCTTGGTACACTCTTTGGCTGGTACCTGTGCTTTTAGTGGGTCAGGGAATCTACAACTCTGTATTTCTTGGTGACTTCAATGAGATGCTACCGTGGATTCCGATTACGACGATTACGCTGTTTGGGCTTCTCCTTCCCTTCAGGAAGTTCTTCCCAAGAAAGCCACGATTGGATCAATCGGATATTTAATCAAGAGTACAATATGGAGTGCGGAAATAAGATGGCTAGAATAAGGATATTTGCAGGTGTAGTATTTGCGATTGCTGGGTATCTTTTAGGTCTTATAGCTGAAGCGACTCACGGTACTGATTCAGCAATAAACATGGCATCCTGTTTTATCAAAATAGTGTGCTATGTAATTGCAGTTGCCCTTGCACACTCTGCTGGTAAGATTATTAGAAAAGAGTCGAACATTACTGGGATTCCAGGTTTAAGATTTGCAGGCTGGATTACCTTTGGTGTGGCAATAGCTCATTTTATGACCTTCTTCATTTGGACGGCTGATGGTAGCCGACTCCCAGATGGACAGATAACTATAGACTCTGCGATGTTCTTTATCGCATCGATGTTCATGATTGCAGATGCGTGGAACTCGTATAAAAGCAAAGATTAAACATTTTGCTAAGAAAATAGGGGGGGATAAGAAAGAGAAGATGGGAGCATAAGCTCCCAATCCTTAGAATTTGATTATATTTGATTATCTTGGCGGTAAGGTAGGAAGTCAGGACCCAGTATTTCCCGCGCCATGACGATGAAAAGACTCATGTGTAAGATTTCCAATATTCACTATTTGAAGTCAAATCGGACCTGTGTGAGATGAAGCCTCTTGGGACAATAACAAAGTACTATCGATTTTTGGATGGCGAAACCCGCGAGATATTAGACTCAATCATGGCCTCTGCATACAACTATAGCAACTTCACGCATCTCCTTGTTGATCGAGTCTGCAGTGAGGACTCTTCTGACACGCTAGTTCTTCTTGCGGCTATACATACTGACCATCTCGTCGATTTCAATCTTGTAAAGAAGCTATCAGAGAAGTATCAAGAGCATCTTTTCGCTCGTCCCTTCATCTTACGACAGAGCTCATATTACATGGAGCGACCTACTGGATTTGAGGAGGCTAAGGACGCGATAGAGCATGTATTCTCAACAAATCCTGAGGACTGGATCGCCTTTAGGATGGCGGCCCTCGCATATCGTATTGGAGGGATACTCTCACCCGGAGAGTCCTATGAATTAGACGCACTATCCAAGATGGAAACTCTTGTGCAAAGCAATGAATCCCTCTCCTGTTTTAGGCATGAGTTCCTCAGTTATCAGGCCTATCAATATCGTAGTATTGACATGACTAAATACCTGCAAATCGCTGAGTTGGCTCTCGATGGTGCCCTGCAAGAGGATGATATTGTTCATGCAGTATATGTAGCAAAGGATATTGCATTGAACAACACTGACACGAAGATGATGCTAGCTGGCCTTGATAAGAGCATGGCACTGTGCTCAAAACACGGTCTTAGCACTTTACTCTCTTACATGTACAATGTTCGTGGAATCATTCATGATACCCGTGGGGAGTTTGATGCAGCAATCAATTGCTACTTGGAAGCTATTGAACTTCTTGAGAAGACAAGGTCCCCTACAATGGCAGGACTACCCGGCTTTCTGGCTTGGTCATACAGCGAGATGGGCAATGGTGAGGAAGCGCTTGAGTGGGCTAGCATGAATCTCCTTACTGCAAAGTCGCAACCACACACTCTACCCTCCGCCTACCTACTCAGAGCAAGAGCTCTCATTAGACTGGGTCGTCTTGATGAAGCCAGAGTTGACCTGGACAATGGCCAGGAGATGGCTCTGAAAGTTGCGAACGAATTGCTGATTCAGGGAGTTCATCTCACTACAGGGCTTTTGGAAATGGCTCAGGACCGACCACTAGATGCAATGCAGAGTTTTGAACGGTCATTGGAAATCTGTGAGAGGATTGGAGAACAGAATACTATCAACTCGATTCTTCTCAAACTCACAGAGTGTGAGCTCTCCATATTGCAGGTTAATGATGACACTGAATCTGCTGAACACTCAGGCAAATGGATGGAGCGTCTAGAGAAAGTGGTCATACAGAAGGAATTGCCCGGTATTCGCGGACTTCTACTCCTTTTGAAAGCAGAATTGCGTCTGAAGCAATCGCGAAGGAATGAGGCTAAGAGCTTGATTCGGGAAGTCCGGGACCTTTCGGGTCAGCCTGGTCTGAAGTTCCTTAATGACAGGGCTGCAACTCTAGAAACTCTATCTGGCCACTTGGACACGTAATCTGTGCAAAAAGAAGAATCAGAGAGGGAAAAACCCCTCTCAATTCGGTAATCAAATCTACATCTGTTTCTCTTGCCTGTAGGGCAAATAGTCTGGTCCGGAAATTTCTCTAGCCATTGCGATACCTAATACCAAGATGTTTAAGATTCAGATCTTGGATGATTGGAGTCTAATCTAATGTGGAGTTTGAGCCATGGATTTTGCGAATTTAGCACTGTGCTCTCTGAAACATGAAAATCCATGAAGTCGAGGTGTCAATAGCTTTGCGCAATTCCACATGATTGCCATCAGAATGTTCGACGAGAGATCTTTTAATCGATGC